>DGGP01000158.1:4210-14261 GCA_002392265.1 Firmicutes bacterium UBA3871
GTCATGGTTCTTCAGGTCGGAGGCTCCGGGGGCACATTCCCTGTGGAGGTGCTGCCGCCTGTATTCCAGGCGCTCAACCCGCTTATGCCTTTCAAATATGCCATAAACGCTATGCGCGAATGCATCGGCGGCATGTACGGCAGCACATATTTTGAAAGTCTGGGGATAGTCCTGCTATTTGCAATTTGCACGGCAATTGTCTGCCTCCTCCTTCACAAACCGATGCACGGATTGATTGAAAAGGTTAGAGAAAGCAAGCGCGAAAGCGACATAATGCTGTAGCGTCAAATTCTTGACGGTTATTTGCTTTTGCGGTATTATGAAAAAGTATGGTTGTGTCCCCGAAAGGAGCACAGAAATACAATAAAAAACCAATTAGAGGACAAAATGTCAGATATAACTAATTCATACAAATGTAAAGCCTGCGGCGCACCATTAAGATGGGATGCCGAGCAGGAAATACTCGTCTGCGACCACTGCGACAGCAAATACAGTCCGGATGCCTTTGAAATTGAGGAAAAAGGCGACAAAGATGCGAACTTTGACTGGTCGGATTTCAAAGAGGGCGACAGAGAGACAATAGATAATACGAAAACCTACAAGTGCAGCAATTGCGGTGCGGAAATCGTGACGGACATGACTACGGTTGCGAGCAAATGCCCTTATTGCGATAATGTGCTTGTGATGGAGCCTGAATTAAAGGGAGCCTTAAAGCCGAATGCAATCATACCATTCACAGTGGATCATAAAGAGCTTTTGGAAATCGTAAAAGGTTTTTACAAGGGCAAGCATTTGCTCCCGGGCAATTTCCTGGATGAGAGCAAAATTATGGAAATCCAGGGTATCTACGTGCCTTTCTGGCTGTTTGATACGCTTGCGGACGGATATATGCAGTACCACGGCACAAAGACACGCTCCTGGAGTGACAAAAAATATGATTATGTGGAAACCAAGTATTATGATGTCTACCGCGAAGGCTCAATGCGCTTTTCAAAGGTACCTGTCGACGGCAGCGTAAAGATGGATAATGCTCTGATGGATTCGATTGAGCCGTACGACTACAGCAAGCTGATTGATTTTAATCCGGCGTATTTTTCAGGATTCCTGGCAGACCGATTCGATGAGGGTGTTAAAGACAGCCTGCCGCGGGCAACCCGCAGAATCAGGCAGAGCGTTTCAGATGAATTTTCAAAGACAGCTACGCAGTACGACTCGCTGACGGAAAAGGGCGGCAGTTTAAAGATGCTTGACACATCGGTAAAATATGCCCTGCTGCCGGTATATCTGATTCACAGTGCTTATGGCGGCAAGGATTACCATTACGCAGTTAACGGTCAGACCGGAAAAATAGTCGGGAATCTCCCGATTTCAAAAGTAAAGCAGGCGCTTTATTTCCTGGCATTTACAGCCGGGGGGACTTTTGTTTCGAGTATCATTTTGGCAGTTGCAGCAGTTCTGCTATTATAGGAAAAGGTGGGTGAAACTATGAAAAAGATTTTCATGATTATCGCCGTTACCTTTTGCATAGTCTTTACGGGAGCGGCAAATTCCGTATATGCGATGCCGGGAGATACGGTAGCTGATGAAAACATTTGGAGAGTATATCAGCAAAGCGAATATCTGACAACAGAGGAGCAAAACGAGCTCAATGAAATGGCGGTGTCTATAGCAGATACCTACGGCATTGATGTCGTTGTATGGATAGTCGATGACTGCGAAGGAAAGAGCCATATGGACTATGCAGATGACGCATTTGACTATGAAGGCTACGGATATGGTGAAAACCACGATGGCGTAATGCTTTTGATATGCATGGATCCTGACTGCCGCGGTATGTGGATCAGTACCTGCGGAGGGGCTTACGACCTTTATTACAACCGCGACATGGATATAATAGAGGGTTATCTGATTGATGACCTGCGCGCGGGAGCCTATGCGGAAGCGGTAAGACTCTATCTCACTCTCACAGACACATTCCTCTATGACGGATTATATGAGGGCGGACATGTCTGGAATCAGGAGGAAATAGACAGATATACATCAGGCTCTGATTATCAGAGCGGAAACCCTGATGATGATTACGGTGAAGATGTTAATTATGTTGTAATGATAATTTGGGCCGTACTGTCTCTGGCCTGCGGCATAGGTCTGGCGTGTCTCTTTATCCACGGTATGAGAAGTAAAATGCGCACAGGCGTCATAGCCGGTGAAGCAGGTGAATATCTGGTATCCGGTACATTCAAAGTCAGAGACAGGCGCGATAAATTCCTCTACAGCAATGTCTCAAAGACAAAGAGGGAAAGCAGCAGCGGCGGCGGTGGAGGCCATGGCGGCCATATATCCTCGTCGGGCAGGAGCCACGGCGGCGGCGGACGCAGCTTTTAAAGGCGTATGAACCGTTTTTTCGGTTTTGCGATATATTAACAAGTTATTAAGGTTCTATTAAAAAATGGAAAGGAAGAAATTATGGGACTTATTAAATCAATCGTTGGAGCAGCAGGCGGAAACCTGGCAGATCAGTGGAAGGAATTTTTCTATTGTGAAGCAATGGATAAAGACACCCTCATGGTAAAGGGTCAGAAAAAGCAGGGCAAGCGCACATCTAATACAAAGGGCGAAGACAACATCATCACAAACGGCAGTGGTATTGCAGTAGCTGACGGGCAGTGCATGATCATTGTTGAGCAGGGAAAGATTGTTGAAGTATGCGCAGAACCGGGCGAATTTACTTATGATAATACAGTTGCACCGTCAATCTTCACAGGAGATCTCGGCGACAGCATCAAGGCAACATTTGCTAACATCGGAAAGCGTTTCACTATGGGCGGCGACACAGGCGTTGACCAGAGAGTTTACTATTTCAACACAAAGGAAATCATGGGGAACAAGTACGGCACACCTAATGCTGTTCCTTACAGAGTAGTTGACAAGAACGTAGGCCTCGATATCGATATTGCCATCACATGCTTTGGTGAATATTCATACAAGATTACAGACCCGCTTCTTTTCTACACAAACGTATGCGGTAATGTAACAGACGAGTTCAGAAGATCTGAAATCGACAGCCAGTTAAAGAGCGAAGTACTGACTCACCTTCAGGAAGCTTTTGCAAAGATTTCCGAAATGGGCATCAGATACTCCGCACTTCCGGGCCACGCAAGCGACATCGGAAAGGCACTCAATGAAGTTCTTTCCGCAGACTGGAAGGAAAAGAGAGGTATCGAAATCTTCTCCTTTGGTGTAAGCAGCGTAAAGGCAAACGAAGAAGACGAAGCAAGAATCAAGGACGTTCAGATGGCAGGAGCTTTCAGAGATCCTTCCATGGGAGCGGCTTATACGGTTCAGTCAATGGGTCAGGCTATGAAGGATGCCGCAAACAACGAAGGCGGCATGGGCGCTATGGGCGCATTCATGGGCATGGGTATGGCTCAGAACGCAGGCGGCGGAATGGCTTCGCAGCTTTACGGTATGGCAGCTCAGCAGCAGGCGGCAGCAGCTCCTGCAGCACCTGCAGCAAATACCTGGACATGCGCTTGCGGAGCACAGAATACAGGCAAGTTCTGCACAGAGTGCGGCAAGCCTATGCCTGCACCGGCAGGCGCTTGGACCTGCGAATGCGGCGCTCAGAACACAGGCAAGTTCTGCACAGAGTGTGGCAAGCCACGCCCTTAGTCATGCAGTTTGCATAGTTGATAATTATTGAAAGGATGCGGAAATAAAAACATATGAATTCTGATATTCAGGCAATCCGGGCCATGAAGGTCGACCCCGAAGCAGAGGAATTTGTCAGGGGTGAATATGCGCGGCTTTACAAGGATTACAACTGCGCTATTCGTGAAGTGCGTACAAAGCTCGAGGTATTAAACGAGGACTTTGAACTGGCGCACCAGCATAATCCTATCCACTCTATGAACGCCCGCGTTAAATCCGTTGGCAGTATTATAGAAAAGTGTTACAGGATGAACTACCCACTCGAGGACTGCAAATTCACCAAATATATGATGGACATTGCCGGAATCAGGGTAATCTGTCACTATATCGACGATATCTATACAGTTGCGGAGCTTTTGGGCTCGCAGCCGGATATTGAAGTGGTCACAATAAAGGATTACATCGAAAACCCAAAACCAAACGGCTATCGCAGCCTTCACCTGGTGGTAAAGGTGCCGGTCTATTTCGTTGAGGGTGTAAAGACTCTGCCTGTCGAGGTACAAATCCGCACCATGGCAATGGACTTCTGGGCCAGCCTTGAGCATAAACTCAGATACAAGTCAGACGGCATTATTCCGGCATTTGTATCGAGGGAGCTTAAAGAGTGTGCCGAGGCCATATCAAGCAGTGACCAGCAGATGCAAAAAATTCATAGCTTCCTCGACCAGCTCGACCAGGATTTAGCAAGAATGTAAGGAGTAAAATATGGAAAAGGTACTGGACAGATTTTTAAGATACGTCAAGGTTAATACACAGTCGGACAGCACATGCGAGGACAAGGTTCCTACTACCGAAGGTCAGTGGGATCTCGCCAAAATGCTGACTGCGGAGCTCGAAAAGATGGGTGCTCAGGATGTAAAGCTTTCCGAGCACTGCATAGTTACGGCAAAGATTCCGTCGAACCTGCCATCCGGAAAGAAGGCACCGAAAATCGGTTTCCTCGCCCACATGGATACGGTTGACGATGCTCCGGGTGAGGGTGTAAACCCACGCCTTGTGGAAAACTATGACGGCGGTGACATCACTTTGTCAAAGGACGGCAAGGTGGTAATGTCGCCTTCGGTATTCCCGAGCCTCAAGGAAAATGTCGGAAAGACTCTGGTAGTGACTGACGGCAGCACGCTTCTCGGAGCCGACGACAAGGCGGGCGTAGCCGAAATCATGACTATGGCCGAGACTCTTCTTACGGACAAGACTCTGCTCCACGGAGATATCCGCATCGCGTTCTCACCCGACGAAGAGGGTGCGGACGGAATCAGAATGTTTGACGTAAAGGCATTCGACGCCGACTATGCCTACACGGTAGACGGCGGCAAGGTAGGCGAAATCGAGTACGAAAACTTCAATGCCGCAGGCTTCAAGGTAATCGTGCACGGCAGAGAGGTTCATCCGGGCGAAGCAAAGAACAAGATGGTGAATGCAGCGCTTCTTGCGACGGAGTTTGCACAGATGCTGCCGCAGAGCCAGACACCTGCGACTACCGAAGGCTATGAGGGCTTTTACCACCTCGCGGAGATGGGCGGAGACTGTTCGGAGGCACATGTCGAGTATATACTGAGAGATCACAGCAGAGAAATTTTCGAAAAGCGCAAGGCTTTCATCAGAAGTACGGTAGATTACCTCAATGCAAAATACGGCGAGGGTACATTCGTACTTGAAATGAAGGATTCATATTACAATATGCGTGAAAAGGTGGAGCCTTTCATGTACATCGTGGATAATGCGGTTTCTGCAATGAAGGAAGCGGGAGTCGATCCGATCATAGTTCCTATTCGAGGCGGCACAGACGGTGCGAAGCTTTCCTTTGAAGGGCTGCCTTGCCCGAACCTTTCCACGGGCGGATTTAACTTCCACGGGCGCTATGAATATATTCCTGTTGAATCGATGGAGAGCATGGTACAGGTGCTTTTGAATCTCGCAACCTGCAAATAATTACAGTTTTATGAATAAATAACGCAAAAATATTGGCGGAGTGGTGCAAAAATATTTGCACCACTCTTTTGTTTATGGTAAGATATCTTCATAGGATGTTTGTGGCACATACAGCGGAAAGGTGAAGTGATGAAAGCAAAGGAATATCAAAAGGTCATAACAGAGCTGGCAAACAAGGCGGATTTGGCAATTCACATCGTGGATAAAGCCTACCATTCAATAGTTTACAACGAAAACATGGCAATCGTTGAAAAAATACAGCGCGAGGACGTGCTCGGAAAGCCGTTTCTCGAGGTCTTTTCACACATAGAAAAGGAAGACAGTACGCTTTGGCAGGCTCTGTCAAACAGGAAATCAACCATAAACGTCGAGCAGACCTATCAGAATGCTTACGGTAAACAGGTTACGAGCGTAAACTCGACATACCCGGTTTTCGGAGAGGACGGCGAAGTCATCGCGGCCTTTGAGATAGCCAGAGATATCACGGGAATAAAGGATATGTCCGAGACGCTTTTAGCACTCCAAAGCGAGGCACGCCCGGCGAAGGCTAAAACTGCTGAAAAACCGATGATAAGACGCTATACCTTTGACGATATAAAGGGTAACAACAGAGAGTTCAAATCGGTGATAAACCGCGCCAAACGTGCGTCAAACAGCTCTGCGAGCGTGTTTATCTACGGCGAGACGGGAATAGGCAAGGAGCTGTTTGCTCAGAGCATACATTATGCCAGCGAGCGTAAAAACGGTCCATTCCTCGCTCAAAACTGCGCGGCAATTCCCGAGAGCCTGCTTGAAGGAATTCTTTTCGGCACGACAAAGGGCGGCTTTACAGGAGCTGTCGACAGGGCAGGACTTTTTGAGCAGGCAAACGGCGGAACACTGCTTTTAGATGAAATCAGCGCCATGCCGTACGATCTGCAGAGCAAGCTCTTGCGCGTGCTTCAGGAAGAATACATACGAAGAGTCGGCGGCAGCAAGGACATCCCTGTGGATGTGAGAATCATTGCTACGGTAAACAGAGATCCTCAAAAGCTGATTGAAGAGGGCAGGCTGCGCTCTGACCTTTACTACAGACTGAACATAATAAATATCGACATACCGCCTCTGCGCGAGCGCAGAGATGATATACTCGAGCTGACGGATGAGTTTATAAAAAAAGACAACGAAAAGTTCGGAAAAGAAATCTGGATGCTTTCGGAAAAGGCAAAGGAAAAGCTGATATCGCACGATTATCCGGGCAATGTCAGGGAGCTTCGGAACCTGATAACCGCAGCGGTTTCAATGGCTGACCGCGAACACGTTCTGACAGAGAACATGCTGATGTTTGTCGAGGGTGCCGAGCCGAGAAAGCAAATTGATAAATTCAGACTTTCTGACGACAATCTCGACGATTACCTCGAAATGGTGGAAAAGAGCATAATAAAGGAGGCACTCGCAGCAAGCGACGGAAACATTTCAAAAGCCGCAGAGCTGCTCGCTATAAAGAGACAGACGCTCCAACACAAGCTTCGCAAATACGGAATGTAATGCAAAAATATTTGCGATTTCATGCAAAAATATTTGCACAAACTGTAACAAATTTGCTGCTTTGCCACAGCAAAGTAATCAATCATCCAAAAGACATGGCACTAATGTGCAAAAAATGTATTAGAAAATAAGGATAGTTAAAACACTAACAAGCACGGAAATATTTTTGCCGCGCTTGCTTGTTTTGGCACGGAATTTGCATTATTATATTTGTGGATTGGCGAATAACCGCTAATCCTGTTAGAAATACAATTATTTTATTTACAAATAAAGGAGAGAAAAGAAAATGGTTAGATACTCTATGATCGGCGCGGCTTCAAACGCCGGCGGCGAATTATTCAGAATGATGCTCAATCATCCTGAAACAAAATTAATGCATGTAGCTGATGGCTTTGCACATGGCCAGAGACTTTTAGACACATTCCCTGCATTAAACGGATTTAACGAATACGATCTCGTTATCGAGGACGTTGATGATGCATCCGTTGAAAAGCTCCTTTCAGACACAGACGTTCTGTTCCTCGCAGTAGATGCGGGTACAGTTTCCGATTACGCTGAAAAGGCTCTCGCAAAGGGCGTAAAGGTTATCGACTTTGGCGCAGACATGCGTTTCAGAGATGCAAAGGTTTGGGAAGAGTGGTACAAGGTAAAGCACAAGAACCACGAAATGTCAAAGAACGCAGTTTACTCCATTCCTGAAATCTGGAGAGACAAGGCAAAGAACGCAAACCTCATCGCAAATCCGGGCTGCTATCCTACAGCAACCACTCTCGGACTTTATCCGCTCCTCAAGACAGGCGCTGTTGTAAAGGATACAATTATCGTAAACACTATCTCCGGTACTACAGGCGCAGGCCGCAGACCGGTATTCCAGAACCTCTACACAGAGATGGAAAACAATTTCAGAGCTTACGGTGTTGCAACACACAGACACACTCCTGAAATCGAGCAGAACATCGAAACTATCACAGGCGTAAAGCATATCATTAACTTCCAGCCACACCTCGCACCTATGGCAAGAGGTATTCACGCTACTATTTATTGCACAGTAAACAGAGATTTCACAAACGAAGAGCTTTACGATCTTTATCAGGCACAGTACAAGGATGAGCCGTTCGTAAGAGTACACCCTGCAAGCCAGCTTCCTAACACAAAGTGGACTGCAGCTTCCAACTTCTGCGACATGGCAGCTACTTACGACCCAAGAACACACAGAGTAATCATCTGCTCCGTAATCGACAACATCGGTAAGGGTGCAGCAGGCCAGGCTATCCAGAACATGAACATCATCATGGGACTTCCTGAAACAATGGGCATCTACATGCCTCCAACAGCACCATAAACATCGTATCCGAATATAGTTGATATACAGTTAATAGGAGAAATATTATGGAATATAAAATGATCGAAGGTGGCGTTACCGCTCCAAAGGGCTTCAAAGCTTCAGCAACATTCGCAAATATCAAAGGCAAGATGAGCGAAAAGCCTGATATGGCTATGCTCTATTCCGAGACAAAGACCAGTTGCGCAGCAGTATTTACTACAAACAAGTTCGCTGCAGCACCTGTTATCATCGGTAGAGAAAAGTTAAAGGCTGCAAAGCTCAGAGCCATCATCATGAACTCCGGCTGCGCAAACGCTGCAACAGGTAAGGAAGGTCTTGCAAACGCAGACAAGCTCCAAAACGAAGCTGCAAAGCTCCTCGGACTCGAGCCTGATGAAGTTATCATGTCCTCCACAGGCGTTATCGGCGTACAGCTGCCTGTAGACAAGATGATGCAGGGCGTAAAGGACCTCGTTCCAAAGCTCGACGCAAAGAACGGTCACGATGCTGCATGGGCAATCATGACTACAGATACAGTTTCAAAGGAAATGTCCTTTGAACTCCAGCTCTCCGGCGGCGCTGTAAGAATGGGCGCTATGTGCAAGGGCTCCGGCATGATCCACCCTAACATGGCTACAATGCTCGCTTACTTCACAACCGACGCAGAGATTTCCGCAGAGGTTCTCCAGCCAATGCTCAAGGACGCAGTTGACAAGTCATTCAACATGACTACAGTTGACGGCGACACCTCCACAAACGACTCCCTCTTCCTCATCGCAAACGGAGCCTCCGGCGTAAAGGTAGAGAGCGAAGCAGATAAGAAGGCTTTCAAGGAAGCCCTCGACTACATCTGCATCGGCATGGCAAAGAAAATCGCTTCCGACGGTGAGGGCGCAAGCCACATGATGATCGTTGAAGCAAAGAACCTCCAGACACTTAAGGACGCAAGACTTGTTGCAAAGTCAATCGCAGGCTCGAACCTCTTCAAGGCTGCACTCTTCGGACAGGACGCTAACTGGGGCCGCATCATCGGCGCAGCAGGCTACTCCGGCGCAGAGTTTGCAACCGACAAGCTTGACTGCTTCCTCGAATCATGCGCAGGCAAGATTCAGGTTATGGCAGAGGGCGCAGGCCTCGTATTCGATGAGGACAAGGCTGCAAACATCCTTAAGGAAAAGGACATCACCGTAATCGTTGACTTCCATGACGGAAAGGAAGAAGCAACTGCTTACGGCTGCGACCTTACTTATGATTATGTAAAGATTAACGGCGATTATAGAAGCTAATTGTTTGGAGGTATTAAAATGGTTGGATTAGATGAAAGGGCAAAAATATTAAGTGAAGCATTACCATATATTTTAAAATATAAAGACACTATTATTGTTATAAAATACGGTGGAAATGCTATGGTAAATGAAGATTTAAAATCTAAGGTTATGGAAGATGTAGTAATGCTTTCAAGCCTTGGTATGAAGGTTGTACTTGTTCATGGTGGCGGACCTGAAATATCTTCAATGCTAAAGCGTGTTGGAAAAGAATCTAAATTTGTTAATGGCT
>DGGP01000021.1 GCA_002392265.1 Firmicutes bacterium UBA3871
AGCCGTATTTGAGCATTGTACCCATGGCGGTATCGCCGTCGATATTCGCATTTTCACGCTTTATGTCATTGTCCTTTGCAGCCTTGAAGGTAAGATCTTCGTAAATCTTCATAAGGCGGGTATTCATTTCTCTGACTCTGGTACGTTCCGCACGATAAAGGATGTATTCCTTTGCTGTACGCGCATGACCGTTTTCGATGAGAATTTTTTCAACTGCATCCTGGATTTGCTCTACCGTAGGCGTATCGTTGTGACATACCTCAAGAAGATAAATCTCCACCTGACGTGCCAGATACTTTGCCATGTCCCGGTCATTACCACCGAGAACCTGGGCGGCCTTAAAGATAGCATCTGCAATTTTATCTACGTTAAAATAAGCCTCTCTGCCATCCCTTTTGATAATTTTTCTGATAGAATCCATATCCTTCGTTCTCCTATTAAGTGTATATAATATGCCGAGTTTTCTGCGTTCTCCCTCTTCGCAGTCCGAATAAGCCATGCACAATATCTTGTGCTTTCGGACCTCGGTAAGTAAAATGATACATCAAAATATAGAACTCAAAAAGTACTTTTTTTTGATTGGATTGTCTTTTTTTGGACGTAAAAAAACAGGTCGTTGAAAACAAAAGCGTTCTATAAAAACTTAACACTTTTTACAGTCAAAAAAATCCATTTTTAAACGGGATTCATCGCAAAATTGTAATGGTATTTCTACATTTTATGGGCAAATATGTTTGTTTGGTTTACATAAGTAGTATTATTTACAGCGCCCCTATTTTAGCCTTTTTTCTGCCTATTATATCTAATAAATGTTGATTTTACTTGATTTACTGATATAATATGTACTGTATTGATTGGAGGTTTACCATGAAAACAGGTAATATGAGAAAAAACAGGCTGCTCGCCTGCCTAATGATAATTGCAATTCTGGCTGCCCTGCTCGCCGGCTGCGGTGAAGAGGACTATACTGCCGAAGAAGTTGACACTGAAATCATCACAGCAATGTATGAAAACAACATGTCGGCCGTATCTCACGCTACGAGCGCTGCAGACCTTGCCGGATACCTTTATGAATGGGGTGCGCTTAACGATGCTTTCAGGGTATCGCATGATAAATACGGCAATATCATCATTTCAAAGGTTTCATCCGGGGAGGAGTACAGCGAGGCAGAATCTACCATACTTCAGTGTACATTGGATTTATCCGTTCCCGACAGAACCGCGCAGGCAATGACTGCTGCTATGTATATCCTTTCCTATTGCGAAAATCACGGCTTTATGAGGGTTCTTTTCACAGAGCCTGACGCAGGAATAGAAAAGATAAAGAAATCGTACATCACTGCCGACAATTTCATTTCTCTGGACAGCTCAAAGAATAATACTGTGATTACAGGATCGGCTGAAAGGCACGATTACAAGGTATCAAAGGATATAATTTATCAGGAAGCGACCTACACAAATGCCTACGAAATTACCATCATGGGGCTAAACGGCACGCATGCGGGAAAAACGAACCAGCTTAATGCGGTAAAGACACTGGGTAAAATGCTTGCAGAGCTAAAGAGCACAGGCGCACTGATTGAAATTGGTTCGCTTTGCAGCGGATATATGGATGAAGACGGCCAATTTGCAGTAGATACAGAATGCCGCGGGGGCTACCCTCTCGGCGCGCAGGCAATCATCTATATAAACGACAATGATGTGAACAAGCTGACAAAAAAGATAACCAAATCACAAACAAAAACTCTCGACAATTATCTTGAAGCAAATCCGGAAATGATATACAGCTTTGAAAAGATTGAAAAAGCCGAGGATGCAATGGTCATCTCCTCGGATGACACCAGCGCAATAATCAGCTTTATCTACACCAGCCTTTACGGCATCTATGACAAGGATGACAAGGGTGAAGCGATTGCGGTAAACAACATTTTGTACTGCAATACCGAAGGCGGTCACTTTGAAATTGACCTCACCGCAATCAGCCTTTCAGAATCCAAGATGGATACTCTTGACAGCATTGTTTCAACTCTTTGCGGACTTTATGACCTCGAACACGAAAAGACAGTCGTTGCGAGTCTCTGGGATATGGACATTGCTGATGAAGCAGCATTAAAAGAAATCCCTCTCGTAGAAAAAATCTGCTCTGCAGCCTTCAAAATCTACGAGAAGGATACTCAGTTCGCTAAAAGCTTTGAAAATACAGCAATTTCAAAGGTTGTGGAAAGAATACCTGATGCAAATATAGTCGCATACGGCGTAACGGAGAAAAACCTCGAACGCCAGACCGCAACTCTACTCACTTATTTCGAGATGAACCGTTAGAATTTCTTTCCCAAAATATTCCGTCACGATAGCCTTGGATGGTTGAATCACTTTCAGCCATTTCAAGGCGTTTTTCTGCCCATACGCAATACCTTTCGTTCTGTTCTATGCCTATATAATGCCTCCCGAGCTTTTTCGCGGTAACGGAGGTCGAGCCTGAACCAAGGAATGGATCCAGAATCGTATCCCCTTTGTTTGAGCTTGCCAGAATCAGTTTTGCCAGAAGCTTTTCGGGCTTTTGCGTAGGATGTGCGGTGTTTTCCGCCATAGACCAGTATGGAATCGATATGTCATCCCAGAAGTTCGAAGGAAATGTATTCCTGAAATTACCTGTCTTTGTCTCTTCCCAGTCCTTTGGAACCCCGTCTTCTCTGTATGGAGCCATTACTCTCCTTCTGATTTTTACATCCTCCACATTAAAGGTATAATTGTCAGACACGGTTGCAAACCAGATGTCTTCCATTCCGTTTTTCCAGTTTCTCAGCGCGCCGCGCCCTTTCTCTCTCTGCCATGTAATACGGTTTTGAACCTTGAAATGTTCCTTTAGCTTTAAACCGATAACAGGGCTTGAGATCCAGTCACAGCATACATATATGCTGGCTTCAGGCTTTAGCAGAGGTTTTGCAAGCTCTATCCAGCTTTCAGTATACAGGGCATACTTTTCATCTGTACTCTGCTTGAATTTGCTGCCGTGAAAATCTTTATCCAAATTATATGGCGGATCAACTATCAAAAGGTCTACAGAGTTCTTTGGCAGAAGCTTAAGAACCTCAAAGCTGTCTCCGATGACGGTTTTATCAATCACATCCGTAATATCCGCAGGTTTATCTATGCGAATGCACCTTTCCAGATACTCTTTTCCCTCTGATGTTGTTATGTCAATTGTCTTGTTTCTTTCAGCTTTCATAAGTTCATTTTACGCTTTTTTTGAAACTTTAGCAACCGCAAGGCACAGTATGACCGTAATCACCATATCCGGCAGAGTATTACCAACAATAATATCAACGCCCATCAGCAGCCTGTATGCAATAAAGCCCACCAGCCATATCAAAAGATTCGTAAAGTTAAAGGCACTGCCGGAGCTGTCCCGTTTCAAAATAAAGAAATCCGCTATCAGAATCGCAATCATAGGCGCAAACACAGAGCCTATGAAATAAAGGAAGCCTGTTATGTTATCCAGCGGGAACAAAATCGCAGTTGCAGTACCGATTACAGCTACAACAATTGCCGCCCACTTTCCGTTTATTCTGCCTGAAAGTGATTCGCTCGAAATGCCTGCAGAATAAGCGTCCAGGAAAGTCGTTGTAACGGTTGAAAATACCAGTATCAAAAGTCCTGCTATGCTGAGTCCTGCCTTTACCATAATCTGTGCGATATCATATTCTCCGGTAAATATGGCAGCTCCCATTCCTATGAAATACATCCAGCAGCTGACTATCCCGTAAACAATTGCACTCGCAGCGGTTGCCTTTACAGGCTCCTTCGCTTCCCTGGTATAGTCGCTTATAAGGGGCAGCCAGGAAAGCGGCATTGCAACCGAAAGCTCCACCGCTGCGCCAAAGCTCATTGCTTCATCGGATATGCTGTGAAGCGCACCTTTTCCGAAGATTACAAAGCACAGTACGACAGTAAGCACAAAAAGTGCTGACATTGCCACTGTATTAACCTTCCCAAGGTTCTTTATTCCTATCAGAATCCAAACTATTATAAGTGCACCGATTAAAACGCACCAGATTTTGCTGCCTATGTCCACTATTCCGTTTACAGCCAGGGCTCCGTCAAAAATCATGATGGCTGTCCAGCCGACCAGCTGTATTACATTGAGAGCCGAGAAAAGCAGTGCTCCTTTGCTGCCAAAGCTGAGCTTTGTTGTCTCCATCGCGCTCTTTCTGACTTTTCCGCCAATCAGTCCTGCCAAAAATAGCATTGTGCAGCCGATAATGTGACCGACTAAAATGGCCAAAAGTCCGCTCTTTAAGCCGAGCGGTGCGAAATATGTTCCTGTCAGGATTTCCGCAATCGAAACTGCTGCACCGAACCAGATAAGTCCGTTTTCAAAAACTGAGGTACGTCTCTCTTCCATCTATCTCGCCTCCTTCGCATATTCGCCTTCGAGGCAGAAATTGTGTGCCATCGGACCCGACCCTTTACCGAGGTCCAGCATAGCCGAAAGCGCACCCGATATATAGTTCTTTGCACGTCTTACCGATTCTTCAAGGCTGTATCCCTTTGCAAGGTTTGCGGCAATCGCCGAGGACAGCGTGCAGCCCGTTCCGTGAGTGTTTGGATTGTCTATTCTCTTCCCTGTAAACCAGATGATTTCGCCGCCCACGCAGAGCAAATCGTTTGCATCATTAATGCTGTGTCCTCCCTTTAACAAAACTGCACATCCGTAATCCTTTGAAATCTTTTTTGCCGCTTTTTCCATACCATCTTTGCCTGCGATTTTCATACCGGAAAGCACTTCTGCTTCGGGAATGTTTGGTGTAGTAACCGTAGCGACCGGAAGCAGCTTTTCGCTAAGCGTCTGCACTGCATCGTTTTTTATCAGCGCAGAGCCTGCAGTTGCAACCATTACAGGGTCTACAACAATATTCTTTGCCCCGTAGACAAACAGCTTTTCAGATATCACACAGATTAAATCCGAGGAAGATACCATGCCGATTTTCACTGCATCGGGGATAATGTCCTCAAATACTGCGTCAAGCTGCTGACCTAAAAATTCAGGTGTTGATTCCTGAATGGATTTTACGCCGGTTGTGTTTTGTGCCGTCATCGCTGTAATTGCGGTCATGGCAAAAACACCATTCATGGTCATGGTCTTGATATCGGCCTGAATACCGGCGCCTCCGCAGGAATC
>DGGP01000088.1:0-8837 GCA_002392265.1 Firmicutes bacterium UBA3871
GTTTGGATCGGCAGTGGTAAAATCTGCCGTCACAGCGGAGGTGGAGGCGGAAACGAAGTACGACCCGTCACCGAGCTTGCCCAGCGTGCCGCCGAATGTGGCAGCCTGCAGCGTAGGATTTCCCGCAACCTTTACAGTCAGGCGATATGTCGTGTCAACCTTTTCGGAGCCGCTTAGACGAATGCTGACATTCTTGTCCGCTGCGACACTATCGATCGTAACAGGAATTGTAATCGTGCCGGATGTTGCCGCCGCCGTAAAGGACGAGCCGCCCGAAACATCATAGCTTACAGTATTCGACGAAGCGGTGTTCACCGTCAGGTTAAAGGCTTGCGAGCCGTACGGCAGGGTCATTGTGTAAGCCGTGGTGCCGCTTTCTACCGAAGCAGAAACCGAGCTTCCCACATTAGAGCCGCCGGAAGTCCTGCCCTGCAGCACGAATGAGCTTGCCGCCGCCACATCACGAGTGATTGTTACAGTAGCGTATTTAACCTGAGTCGTTGCGCTTCCAGTGTAGATGTATGTGTAGACCTTGTACTGCGCGCCGCCCGTGTAGCTGCCGCTGATGCTTACTGCAGCAGGAGAGCCTTCAATCGAGGTGAATGCGGTACCGCCACTCTTTCCCTCTGCTGCCGTTGTCAGTGTAGTGCTTGCAGGCACTACTCGAACGTAGCCGGAGGCAGTCATGTTTGCCGTAATCGTCGCAGTCACCAGGCTTGTCGTGCCGGTTGCGGAAACCGAGTTAATATCAGGTGTGGTGTATCCCGTTGTAAAGGAAGTCGATGTGTTTACAGGGGATTTCTTGTCCTTGTTCATAAAGGCATTTTCCGGAACGGTGACTGTATATTCATGACCGTCCGCGAGGAGCGAAACCGGGTCGAGCGTCAGCATCGTGCCCGCTGTCTTTTCCGTCATATCTGCCGTGAATGCCACATCGGAACCTGCAGTATTGTCACGGAATTTAACATTATTCTTTATATAATTTGCGTCGATTTCCTTCAGATCCTTTGTGAACATCTGCTGGTCGAACTGAATCTTTATGTCGGCATCCGTCTTCACATATGAGCGACCGTCCGTAGGAGTGTATTTTACCTCCGGAATCACATATCCTACAGTAAAGAGGATATACTGCGAACTGATAACCTCGCCGCTGTCTTCGTATTTGAATGCATTGTCGCTGAATGCAAGATAGTATGTGTAGCCGTTTTCGAGCGGCTCCTTAGGCGTTATCGTGATGCCCTTGTTCTTCTTTGCAACCTCGGCGCTGAATACCACGCGCTTTCCGTTGCTTTCGTAGTCTATGTCGTCCTTGTCTTTGCTGTTCTTTTTATCGTCATCATCATCGTCGAACTCCGAATAGTCGACCTTTCTGAACGAAATCTTGCTGCGAACGTAATCCGCTGTCAGCTCCTTGTAATTGCTGTCCGCAGGCAGAATTGAAGATTTGAACGTAATCGATGGCTTCAGCGAGGTTGCCTGACCGCGCGAGCCGTTTACAGGCTTGAACGTAACACCGTCGCTGCTTCCGTCGCTGCAGGTGAATGAAGAAGAGAACTTCGCATTGTATTCATACTGCTTGCTGCTGTTCTTTTCCTGCGTCCGGAAAACATCCTCCGCAAAATATACAAAGAACTTCGATTTCTTTTTCAGCTCCGCCGTCGGGGTAATCGTTATCAGCGTCGCGGAGTCGTTAATTTTTGCCTTAAATGCAGTGGCGCTGCCGCCCTCCTTCTTTGCCGTAAAATATACGTTTTCAAGAATATAATCGCTCGTAACCTTTTGTCCGTTTCCGGTATAAATCGGCTTTGAGAACGAAATCGTAATAGTCGGGTTCAGCGAAATGCCCGTGCTGCCGTCGGCCGGGTTCATCACAGGAATCAGCTCACCCTTTGCCGAAATCGCACCGCTTGTCACTGTGTCTGCCGTCTCGATGTAGAAAGGCTTTAGCTCGTATGTCACGCCGTTTGCGAAGCAGTACAGCCTGATCACCCTCTCGTCGCCGAGGAAGTGGCACTGCGCATAGGCATAAGCATTCGTCAGTACAGCACCTTCTTCCAGGCTTACTGAAGTTCCTGCCGCAGGCGCCGCTACAGTAAGCGCATTAAGGGACACATCGGAGTCAAGGCTCACATTTGCGGGACCCTCCGTCACGCGAACCTTCTGGTACACACCGGTCTCAAGCTTCAGAGTAGCGCCCGAGCCCGCATATACGAGGTTAAAACCGGGGTTTTTCATTACTCTCGAGATGTCGTCTTCCTCGAGGATTACGGAATTCTTTGCCATAACCGTGCCGACCGTGGTATCGCCTTCGGCAACCACGCGGACGGTGTTATCCGTGCGAGCGACCTCCATATACCCTACGCGGCAGTTTTTCAGGTGAATGCTCTTTTCACCGCCGCCGTATATATAAAGATTTCCCAGGAAGTTGCAGTTTTCAAATGTGACATCCCCGCCGGCAACTGCCTTGTCAACCGTGAAATCGCCTACATAGACGGTGTCCTTGAAGGTCTGGCCTGCCTTTGTACAGGTGGATTCGTCTGTTACTATGCGCTCCTTGTCCACGATATCGCAGATGATTTTTACAGCCTGCGCGCGTGTCAGAGCATCGGTCGGGTGCAGCTTGCCGTCATCATAGGCGCCCATGTACTGACGCTCAACTATGCGCTGTACCGAAGCATAGGCCCAGTCGGATACCTTTCCGTAGTCCGGATATTTTTTTATATTTGCAACCTTTTTGTCGTAAGGCAGCAGCCTCTCGCCGATGACTGCGGCTTCCTGACGCGAAATGTTTGCGTTCGGGCGGAAGGTGCCATCGTCATAGCCGAGAATGTAGCCCGCGTTTACGCCGATCGCAATAGGATTGTAGTACCAGGCGCCCTTTTCGACATCGCTGAAGCTTATGTCAGCCTTTTTTTCATTGCCGAAAGCGTTGTTAACCATCATGCAGAACTCTGCGCGGGTTACCGGGTTGTTCGGCCTGAAGAGGTTGCTGTCGTCATAGCCCGAGACGATGCCGTAGTTTATCGCCTTTACCACGTACATTTCAACCCAGGTGCCTTTTACATCAGTAAAGAGCAGTGCCGCATGCGATGGCAGCACTACGCCAAAGGACGTCGCCGCAAATATCACCGTAAGAGTTGCGGCTGCAATGCGCCGCCTGATGTTCTTTGTGAGCATACTTAACATATCGAAAAACCCCTTTCTGTGAGTTTTATTCGCAAAGATACTTTTACATAGTATAGTATAATACAGAAAACGCGCCCTGTCTTTAAAAAAACGGAAATGTAAAGCTTTTGTAATGGATTTTTATTAAAAATCTGTTAATATATTATGTATTGATACGTATAGGGAAGGAGATGTCCGCTACGGACATAAAGAAATTTAAAATGAAGAGAATGAAAGGTTTAAATAGAATCCTCGCATTTGTCCTGTGCTTTTCCATGGTAATCGCGGGAACTGCGGTTTCGTTTGCGGATGAAGCTGCAGCCGACTGGAAGGACAAGGAATACACAGCGGCTGTAGAGGATTTGATGAGCGAAGGAATAATTACAGGCGATGTGGACGGTCTGTTCCACCCGGACGACAACCTGACCAGGGCGCAGGCCTGCAAGATTGTCATTGCGACTATCGGCACCGGCGAAGAGCTTCTCGCCAGCTCCGCGGCACTGTCTGCGGGCAGGTTCACAGACCTTTCCGGCGCCAAGTGGGCAGCACCTTACATCGGCTATGCTGCAGCAGCCGGCATAATCCAGGGCTACGAGGACGGCAGCTTCAGACCTTCAAACAAGGTCACCGTTGCGGAGCTTTGCGCAATGCTGGTCAGAGCTTCGGGCGCGGATGATACGGTCAGCGGAACCTGGCCGGCAAATTATGTGAATGCGGCGGATGCACTGGGACTTTTCAGCGGCACGGGCATGGTTGATGAAAACGGCAACCATCCGACAAACCTTGCTGCTGCAAAGTGGATGGCGGCATGGCTTACATATAACGGAAAAAGCGGCATAAAAGAAAACGCTGCGGTAATGAACGAAGCGGTGGAAAAGGCGCTTGCGCCTGAAACCGGAGAGGTTGAGAATCCTGAAGAGGTCGACATCGTAACTCAGGATATTGATATGGGCTCTTACGGAAAGGTCAAGGATGCGGTGTACTGCCCGGGCGGGAAATTATCTGCGGACTTTTCACAGCTGCTGGTAGGCGATTTATCGAGCGGCGTGGCGCTTTCAAAGGATGTAAAGGTTTACACCTACGGTCTTTCAAAGGACTACAATAAAAAGATGAAGCTCGAAAGCGGCGCGGCTTTTTACAGACCTGCGGAGCTTTTCAAGTACAAGGGCGTGCTGACAAAGGCTTGGTGCGGTGTTAAAGGCGATGAGATAAATGTAATAATTCTGCCTTCGGATGTGGGCTTTTCGGGTAATGTCTATGCGGTGATTAATGAAATCGTGACTGTTCAGAATTCGGACGGAATAGCTGTGACTGCACTTGAAACACTGGTTGCGGGGCACGAGACCCACTGGGCGGCAAAGAATGAGAGCGTGACAATGCCGGGAATCGCAGAAATTAACGCTGCATTTGCAGAGGGTGCGATTTTTGAGATTGCGGTAACTTCGGGAGAGGTGACGCATGTGACAAGCAATCCTGCGATGAAGAGGGGCAAGGAGTTCAAGGCTTTGACCGGTGGCACCTGGGCGACCGTTTCGGCGATTGTTGACAGGAATAACGAGATTGGCGTGGCTTCGAGAATATATGAAGTAAATCCCGACGCCAGCGTTTATGTTCTCGCTAGCGACGGGAATTCATACGAAGCCGGGAGCCTCAAATCAATCAGAAAGGGTGATATGGTAAGACTTTACGATATCAGAAAGGATGATGAGGACATCGCGGATATTATAGTAGTAAAGAAAGATTAGATTCGAGGACATTTTCGAGAGCGTAGCGCTCAATGCCTTCGGTAGGATGATAAAGGTCTGTGTTTTCGCAGACCTTTTTTATTGCCGCTTTGCAGGCTGCAATGTCGCCGAAATCGTAGAGCTCACCGTTTTGTCCCGGACGAATCAGGTCCGTGTGGCCCTTTACGCGACTTGCCACTACGGGCAGCCCGCAGGCGAGGGATTCGAGGACGTTAAACGGCAAGCCTTCGCTGCGGCTTGCAGAAAGCGAGAGGTCGCTTGCGGCATAATAGTCTTCGATGTTTTGCACAAAGCCCGGGAAGGAGACGAATTCAGCAATGCCAAGCTCGCCTGCCAGTTTTTTGCAGCTTTCAAGCTCTGCACCGGTGCCGGCCAGAGTCAGGCGGTAATCGATTTTCGGGCTGCAGGCGGTGCCTTCTTCGCGAAGTGCCTTTAGTACATGCAGCAGGAAAGCCTGATTCTTGCGCGCAGAAAACTCTGCCGCATAGATCATGTTGAACGTCTTTGGGGTAGAGGCGCATGATGCTACAGTGCCTGCGGTCTTGCGAGGAAAAAATCTGTGGCTGTCAAAGCCTACACCGGGGATTTTGTATATTTCGGAATCGCTTTTGCAAAGATGCTGCGAAAGCGCGATTTTTAAATCTTCATCGTTCATTACAATTAGGCGATTTGTGACACCGGCCGTAAGCTTTTCGGCGGCGAGCAAGACTGTGCGCCTTGCAAATGGTGTGGCTGCGTCAAAAAGATAGCCGTGAACCATATTCACTGCACGTGGGCGGGCATGGCCTTTCAGCCTGCGAATCGCGAGCCTGGTAAAAAAGGCGGCCAGCGATGTGTGCATTATTACGATATCGTAACGCTCGCCTGAAAGCCTGTGCTTTAGCATGGATGCGGCCCTGAAATTGGAGCTTGCAGACATGTGCTTTTCAAATGGCAGAATAAAAGTGCCGGCCTCCGCCGGAATCCCCGCCGGGTCTCCGGCTCCGGCAACGTCCACGCTGTGGCCCTTTGCGAGCAGAGCGTTTATATAGGGCAGATGAAAGGATCTGATGTGCCCGAATGTAGATGCGATGTATAAAATCTTCATATTATATTTATAACACCGGCTGTGGGTTTTAACAAGTGGAACGTGTAACATACCGTAATAATATGTAGCAGTGTATTAACAGACTTGTAACACTGCTGTAATGGACATTTTGAGGGCCGTGTAGTATATTTAGACTGTGATTAAGATAGTCATGTGCAAAAGGGGCAATTTGTTACGGTTGTGTTACAAAACAGCCTTAGAGATTGACTAGTATTCTCACAAGATTGTATAATGCTAATGATAGGGTGCATGGGATTACTATGTCCACTATCAGAAATGTCAAATTATCTTCGGAAGGGGAAGATAGTTTGCAAAAGCTTTTTACCCCCTTCGAAGACAAATTATTTTTAGGAGGACACTCAAAATGAAAAAGGTATTATCCTTAGTACTGGTTCTCGCACTGGTACTTGGTAGCTTCTCCATGGCATTCGCTGCTGAAACAAAGACAACTAACATGTCTGACGTTGCAGGCAATGCTAATGAAGGCGCTATCGTAGTGGCAAATGACCTTGGTATCGTTACTGGTTACAATGACGGTACATTCAAGCCAGCAAACGCTGTTACAAGAGCAGAGTTCGCAGCTATGATGACAAGAGCACTTGCTATTCCTGAATCCGCTCTTAAGGGTTTCAAGACTTCATCCTTCAAGGATGTTGCTTCTGACCACTGGGCTGTAGCTTATCTTGGCTACTGCAACAGCAAGGGCATCATGACTGGTTATGAAGACGGAACTGCTCGTCCTAACCAGACAATCACAGTTAACGAAGCAATGACAATGATCTGCCGTGCACTTGGTTACACTGCACAGGCTAAGGAACTCGTTGGCGCATGGCCTGCAAACTATATTGCACTCGGACAGCAGCTCGGTCTCTATGATGACGTAGCAGCTACAGCTACTACTGACAGAGCATCCGCTGCACAGATTATCTACAATTCGCTCACAGTTCCTGTAAAGTACATCGATGCAGATGGCGTTACAAGAAACCTCACTGATGGCGATGGTGCTGCTGTAACTATGCTTGGTAGCCTTGGCGGCAATCAGGCAAATGGTGGTAATGGGTTCGTCCTTAACTCCACTATGGCTGAGTCCGCAGTTATCAACGTAAACGAGTATGTTGGTCAGTTCGTAAGCGCATTCCTTGATAAGGATGGCGACATCATCGCAGTTGAAGTTCTTTCAACAACTATCACAGGTGACTACAACCTCGCAAAGGAACAGATTGAAGGCGACGACGCAACTTGGTACTTCGACCAGACTAACAACTATGACTACACTGCAATCGCAGCTAACGGCGCAAAGACTGCTGACGTAGCTCCTATGCACGTAGTAGACGGCAAGACAGTTGTTGCTGCTGCTCCAGCAATCGCTGACGAAGACACAGTTACACTTGCTGTAAAGATTAATGGCAAGACAATCACTGAAGTATATTCATACATTGAGTGGAACGTTGATGCTATGGATCAGTTCGAAGAGGATGACCTCAACATCGAAAAGGCAAAGATCAACGTTAACGGTACTGATTACAAGTTCAAGACCGACAAGAACGGCGACATCGACGCTGCTTCCTTCGCACTCGTTGGTGTAACATCACTCGACAAGATCGCTGAAGACAACATCGTTGAAGTATACGTAGCAGGCGGCTTCATCACAAAGCTCGCTGTTGGTACAAAGACTGTAACAGGTGAAGTTACTGAAGCTAACAAGGCTGGTTCCAAGTTCACAATCGACGGAACTAAGTACGCTGTAGCAGCTGGCGGAGATGTTCCTGCAGTTGGCGACACAGGTACAGCTTACCTCACTTATGACGGCGACATCGCAGTTTGGGATGTTGATGATGCAACTTCCGGTAACTACGGTGTATTCCTTGGTTCCAGAGTTGAAGCCGGCACAACTATCGCTTCCGGCGTTACTATGGTAGGTCTCGTTCTCAAGGACGGTACTGTTAAGGAATATGAAATGACTTCCTCAACAAAGGTTGTTAACAAGGCTGGTGCAGAATTTACTGCTAATGCGGCTTCTCTCGCAGCTAACGACCTCGTAAACTACTCCTTCAACTCAAACGGCAAGGTTTCCAAGCTCGTTCAGGTTGGTACACTTGGTGACGGCGTTGTAGGTAATGCAAACGACGGAAAGACCAGAATTGGTAACACTAAGTTCGCAAGCAACGTAATCGTATTCGAAAAGGATAACGATGACGATTGGACAATCGGCGCAGTAAAGAACTTCTCAACTGATTATGATTTCGCAGCTAACAACAACATCGTTGGTAAGAATACTAAGGGCGAAATCGAAGCAATCATCGTTGATAAGGAAGACGTTCTTGGTTCAGAAGACAGCTTCGGTCTCATTACTTCCCTGGTAAAGAGAAACAACGATGGCACAACCACTTGGTATGTAAAGGGTTTCGTTGACGGTAAGGCATTCGAAGGCTTCACAGATGAAACTGGTAACACAACTACTATCCTTGCATCCGACATCGGTGCAGCAGGTCTCTACAAGATCACTATCGATGCAGATGGTACTGTATCTGCAGTTGACAAGACTCCTGCAGTATCTAACGCCGCAATCGGGAAGATTGTTAAGTCTGTAGACAAGGCTAACAAGGAAATCACTGTATCCGGTGGTGCTGTATACGGTCTCACAGATAACGTAGCAGTTTACTACTATGATGTTGATGAAGACGAGTACAGCCTCTCCAGCATCGACAAGATCGGTAAGGGTAAGAACATCGACTTCGTAGCAACAGGTAAGTCTGCTTGGGACGATGGTCTCTACAACGTAGTAATCTACTGGAATGACTAATCCTCTTTCGGCAGATAATTACATCTAAACCAAAAAC
>DGGP01000088.1:8909-16240 GCA_002392265.1 Firmicutes bacterium UBA3871
CTTTTGGTCGCCCCGTTTTTTATGTTTTTGGTTGCAAAATAGATTTTTATTTGTGTAATACCTTACATTTTTAGCCCCTTGAACTCCGCATTTCTTCTTCGAATAAAGAAAAAATGTAATTGGGCGATTGCCCGTAAAGCCCCGTTTCATCGTCAGAAAAGGATGCGCCGGTTCCGGAACGGTAAAACTTATCAAGCGCAGTATCCTCATCCAGTTGATACTCTTTCATTATTTTTGATATTATTTCCGGCAAAATTGCCACACGAACCAAACTATGATCCATAAGACTCACCCCTTAATAATATAGCTGTCAACAAAAGTTAACGTTTCCAAAGCCCTTTCTGTGCAAAATGCTATTTGATTATTGATTTTCTCAAACTTCAACCTCTCGACAGCGTCTTCCTTCCTCATTATACCTTGCATTACGAACGAGATAGTTTCGCCGACATTGTCATTAGCTATCTTACCTTCAACAATGTCAAATCCATGCCTCCAGTTTATGTCGCTCCGGCAACGCATGACCATTTCCAACCATTCTATTGAAGGCTCTGGAAAAGAAAGCATTGACAGTGCTTCCGCAGTTCTTTCCCATTCATATATGTTAACAACTGCATCAAGCTTCACGTTTTTTATTCGTCCTTCAACTTTTGCACGTCGCATAGCCCAGCGTTCCGCCTGTGCTTTAATATCCGTTGTATAAAAACCAAAGCCAAAATCGCGGCCTATTTCCGAACGAATGATACAAGGCGCCTTTATCTCAACGGTAGTTCCGTGGTATAGTATCATGCCGCACCGCCTTTCAAGTAATTATCGAAAAACTGCATCAAATATTCCTCTCCCATTCCGTGAAGATCCTCATAATCGCTGCTAAGCATTTCAAGGAGATGCTCGCGCACAAAGATATCATAAACTTCATTGCTGGGTTTCCCTGTATGTTTTGCATAATTTTCTATACAAAATGCCTTAAATGATAGCTTACTCATAATAAATCCTCCGCATACTTTACCTGCTTTCAGTCTAACACAAAGGGTGAAGGCTTACAAGATTTTAGGGGAATATGCCATATTAAATATTTCTCACAATTTGGCACACACTACTTTTCGAGCAAGCCTTCGGCCCTAGGCATTGCAACGCTGAGGGGACACATTAGACGGAGGCCGTACAGCAAGCGAAGTGGCAAAAAACCACATTTTACGCGAATCCTACGCCTTCCCATTTCCTAACCAGACTATCACAGTTAACGAAGCAATGACAATGGTTTGCAGAGCAATTGGTTACACTGCACAGGCTAAAGAACTCGTTGGTTCATGGCCAGCAAACTACATTGCACTGGCTCAGAATCTCGACCTCTATGATGACGTAGTTGCTGCTGGCACTGTTGACAGAGCTTCTGCTGCTCAGATTGTTTACAATGCGCTGACTTGCACACTCAAGTACATCAACGCAGATGGCGATACAGTTAGCCAGACAGGCAATCCGAACATGCTTAAAATGCTTGGTGGTGTAGAGTATAACAATGGCAATCCATTTGTACTCACTACAAGTGAAGCAGAAAAGGCGCTTATCAATGTAAGGGAAGATATTGGTCAGTGGGTAACTGCGTTTGCAGATAAGGATACAGATGAAATCCTTGCTGTTGAAGTTCTTTCGACAACTATTGAAGGAACCTTTGAAGCTCCTTCTACATTCTCAACAGATGATGTTGACTACATCATTAAGAACGTAGACTCAACAGGCACTCTTACTGGTTGGGGACATACTGAAGGCAACACGCTGATTGCGCCATGCTTGGTTGAAAATGGTAACTGTGCAACCGCAACTACTTCTGGCGGTGGTCTTGTTGATGGAGAAGATTACACTCTCGCTGTAAAGATTAGTGGTAAGACAATCACCGATATCTATTCCGTATTTAACCTTGATGTAGCTGATATGTTCCAGTTCGAAGATGGTGATCTCGATATGGATAAGGCAAAGCTCAATGGAATTGAATTCGCGACAGACAAGAATGGTGATATCGACGCTTCTTCTTTCACACTTGTTGGTGTAACTTCACTTGACAAGATCGCAGAAAACAATGTAGTTGAAATCTATACCGATAATGGTCTCACAACAGGCACAATAATTAAAGTTGCAGTAGGTACAAAGACTGTTACCGGAACTTGTGAAGAAGTTAAAATGAAGGCCGATGGCGTAACTCCTTCTAAGTACGTAATCGATGGCACTAAATATGCTTCTATTAACGAAACTCCTGCCGTAGGAGATGAAGGTACTGCTTACCTCAATTATGATGGCGATATTGCATACTGGGAAGTAAATGATGCTACTGCGGATAACTATGGCGTGCTTATCGGTTATGAGGATAGCTCTAAGTTTGGTGAAAACACAACATCTGTAAAGCTCGTAACAAAAGACGGTAAGACTTCTGTATATGATTGCACTTCCACAGCAAAGATTACTGATGAAACTGCAGGTGGAACAGCAGCGACACTTTCTGCTGTAGGATTTGTTGGAAACATCGTAAAATATGGTCTTAATTCAAAGGGAGACCAGATTACAAAGATTCAGAAGATTACTAATGGCGCAGTATCAGGTACAGTTGCTAAGTCAAAGACTAACATCGGTGGCACAGCTGTTGCATCAAGCGTTCTTGTTTTCATGAATGACGGTGGCGATTGGTCAATTATTGACTTCAAGTCAGTTGATGATTCTTATGTTTTCACTGGTGCTAATAAGGTTGCAACAGATAAAAAAGGCAAGATTGCTGCATTCACAATTACTAAGGCAGACGCATTAGGTGACGAAACCTCATATGGATTCATCACAGGCGTTTCTTCCAAAACAAACAGTGATGGTAACAGCCAGCCATATATTACAGGCTTTGTTGATGGCAAGGAATTCAAAGGCTTTGTTGATGACTCAGTTTTAGCAACAGATATCGTTAAGTCCGGCAAGGGTGCTACAAGCCTCTACATCATTAAAGTAGATACTGAAGGAACTGTAATCGGAGTAACAAGATCTGCAACTACAACAACTGTTGTAGCTGTTGATGGCGCCGCATTAAACGAAACTGTAAAGTCTGTTGATAAGACAAACAAAGAAATCGAGTGCGTTGGCGGTACAACATTTGCACTTACAGATGATGTTGTTGTTTACTTCTATGACAAGAATGATGGATACAAGCTCTCCAGTGTAAATGATATTAAGAGAGATAATACAATCGAATTCATTCAGACTGACAACAGATCTACAGATGATGTAAGGTATAACCTTTGGGATATCGTAGTATTCTGGAAGTAATCTAAACTAATTAAAACTAAAGAATCTCAAGATTCTGCGGGAGTGGTCATTTGACCACTCCCGTTTTATATGGCTAACACATTGTAACTTCTTGGAATTTGTGATAGTATAAAATAAAGAATTTCAAGAGGAGGATTCAAAAATGAGTATGCGAGAAACTGCGGTTAACATTGTAAACCTGATGAGCGACGAACAGCTTGCAGGCTTTATTTGCTTGTTTAAAGAAATGGTTTCAGATATTCCAAACGAAGAGACGCTTGCGGCTATGGAAGAAGCTGAGTCATTGCTTAAAGACCCTAATGCTACAAAGTTTTCCTCCGTCGAAGACTTGTTTGCGGAGCTTATGTCATGAAGTATACGATTGAACGCACTTCTCAATTTAAGAAAGATTTTAAGCCGCAGAAAAACAAGGTTTGGATATAGAAGAACTTAAGCTTGTTGTTAAAATGCTTGCAAACGGAGAAACTTTGCCCAAAGAGTATCGAGACCATGAGCTTAAAGGTACTTATAGCGGTCACAGAGAATGCCATATTGAGCCGGATTGGTTGCTAATATACAAGATTAGCGAACAGGTTTTAGTGTTGTCTTTGGTGAGGACGGGCTCCCACAGCAAACTGTTCAGAAAGTAGATTACGCATGAAATGTGAACAATGATGCAGTAATTGATTGTTGTAGCCTTTACAAAAGCAGTATAGTATATCCCAAAAGGTAAGAGGATAATAAAAGAACGACCGATGATGAGGTCGTTTTGTTTTTATACTATATTGCAGCACAAATTTGGCACACACTACTTTTCGCGCAAGCCTTCGACCCCAAGCATTGCAACGCTCCGGAGGCATATTCTTTTGATTCTAACAGTTCTTATTGTCTAATGACGCTTTGCCTTTTACGATTACAACGTAGTGCTCAGCGCATGTAAATATAAAAATCAAGGGTGGTCACAATCGACCACCCTATACTATCATGCTTTATGCTGCCTCTGTGTAATTCATAATAAATATTTTGCTGGCAACCGCTTGGGCAGCCTTAAGGATTTCGTCAATTCTTTCCATAACGGAAGTGGAATACACCACCTCTCCGCATTGCGTACACTTAAGGCAAGGAACATTCTCAATAATGACATACCCATTTGGTAGCTGCGCAAAATATGTGTTTGTGCTTGCTACCATTGAATCGGCTTTACAAAGTAAGCATTTCATTTAGTTGCCCCCCTTCTTGTTTTAAAATCTTGTTCCCACTTATCATGACTAGGGATATATGCCGTGATGATTCTACTTGCACTCCCCTCATCACTCATACAAATGTGTAACCTTCGACCATTTTCATCCTTTCCTAGGATTAAACAACTAGGAAAAGGGAAGTCTTCCGTATACTGCTCTATGATCTCGCCGTCCATCACGGCTAATCGAATGTCGAGAGAAGTTATACCCCTTTGCCTGCAGCTTTCTGCGGCATGTGCTGTTATAAAAACACGATCGTTTTTGTAATACTGCCACAACTTCTCAATACTTATCAAAGAAAACCTCCATTTACACATACGAATGCGTATGTCAGTTTGCAATATTATCTTATAATTCATACTAACATAAAAACAAGTTAGTTACAACAGATTAACTTTTTTATTGACTGCTTTTTATCGCAATGATTTAAAAGATATAATTAAGAATTGGTTTAGATGTAATTATCTAAGAAACCTGATTACTCAGCATCCCAGAAGATTAATACATTGTAGAGACCATCGCCCCAAGCGGATCTGCATGTTGTAGCTGGCTAGTGTGATATAGTTTGCAGGCCATGCGCCAACGAGTTCCTTAGCCTGTGCAGCTAATTTCAAAGCTTACAACAGTGGGACCATGTATATCGGCAGATATAGTGCTTCCTCGTCTTCACGAAAGTCTGCGGTATGAACGACTATTGGCTTGGCGAGATAGCTGCCATACTTCGCAATAGCCTTCCTAATAGATGAAAGTGTGTAATTTTTGCCGGACTTCACTTCAATAGGTATTATATTATGTTTGCTGGTGATATTCCCTTTTCGCAAAAGGAAGTCAAGCTCCATGCGCGAGTTTTTGTCAATGCGAGAAGTATTTGTGTAAAAGAACAGCTTGTTACCGGCAGCGACAAGCATTTGTGAAACCATATTTTCAAGCAACATCCCCGCATTTATTTCAAGCTTATTAAAAAGTAATTTTTTATATATATTTTCATTTATGATATCGCGTTCATTAAACGCATGGCTTATCAGCAGGCCCGTGTCATTCATATAGCATTTAAGTATTGTCACATCTCGGTTCAGTTGCAGCCCAATATTTGGCTCTGTAGAATTATAGCAGTTGTTCACTATCATTGCGTCTGAGAGCCAGAAAAGGTCATCTTTCACCGCGCTGAAACGTAAACCCTCTTCAATTGCAGCCAGTTTGAAATGCCTGTTTTGCTTTTTCAACTGAGCAGGGATTTCGTCAAAAATGCTTTCTACCCTTATAGCATTACCATCTACATGTTTCCTGATATCATCTCTATAAAGCTTGAGTATTCGTCTTTTAGCCTTGTCGGCTGCCGAAAAATCGTTATTCTTTGCAAATGCGGCAACTGCCTGCGGCATTCCACCAATAAGCATATACAATCGGAACTGATCCATAACCTTCCGGTGAAGGGCTTGTCCCAGAGGCTTTCCGGAATAATAGCAGCTACGAATTAACTCCATCGTTCCAGGATTGCCTGTTGCCCACAAAAACTCTTCGAAGTCCATCGGATATAGGTTTATTATATCCTCTTCCGAAGGGATTAAAATGTTTTCAACATTTTTCTTAATAGAAATAAGAGAGCCGGTTTCAATGTAATCATATCGCCCATCTTCAACGAGGTATTTAACAGCGCTCCGAGCCTTAGGAAAAAGTTGAACTTCATCAAGTATTATAAGAGTGTCTCTTTCATGAAGAACTGTATTGTAATAGGCAGAAAGCTTTAGAAAAAAAGAATCCAGGTCATCTAAGTCATTTAAAAATAGGTTCTTTATGTCATTACTCGCTTTATTAAAATCTATTAAAATATAAGTTTTATATTCATTTTTACCGAATTCGTTTACAATGTAACTTTTCCCTACACGGCGCGCACCTTGAATTAAAAGCGCTGAACGGCCTCGTTCATTGTTTTTCCAATCGACCAATTTTTGATAAATCTTACGTTTCATTAAAAACCTCTTTCTTCGAAGGATGACCGAAGTACATCCGCATTACACAAATCAAGATTTTTCTCAATGCAATTTTAACATAAATCAAGATTTTTTGGAACTGAAATTTTACACAAATCAAGAATTTTATCATACTCAATGCGACCTTTTGTGAAGCCCCGTTTTTTTATTGACATTTTTAAGAAATGATATTAAAATTGATGCAGAAAAAGATATTGAAAATGGTACTTTTTATAGAAGGGGGAAAGATTAATGCTTGCGATAAAAGGAACAACCGTAAAGCAGGATTTTAAGAACATTTGTGAAAGAGTTTGCAATGGAGAGGTTATAATTGTATCTCGTCCGCATAATGAAAATGTCGTACTTATATCAGAAAAAGATTACGCTGAATTTGAACGATTGAAGAGAAATATGGCCTATCTGCAAAAGCTCGATCAAGCGATTGAGCAACGCAAAGATGGCACTATGAAGGCTCATGAGCTTATAGAGGAATAGTCTATGCAGAAATTATGGAGTGACGAAGCTTGGAACGAATATCTTTATTGGCAGTTTAACGACAAATCATTGCTAAAAAAAATCAACAACCTTATCAAAAGCATTGAACGCGAGGGCCCGATGAAAGGGATAGGAAAACCGGAAACGCTTAAATATCGTAAAGGGTATTCGCGGAGAATAACTGATGAGCACCGTCTGGTTTACGATGTTTCCGAGGATGTATTATATATCTATTCTTGTAAAAATCATTACGAAGAATGAATAACGGTATTAAATAAACGAACGACCGAAGACGCGGTCGTTTTGTTTTTATACTATATTGAAGCACAAATTTGGCACACACTACTTT
>DGGP01000029.1:0-172 GCA_002392265.1 Firmicutes bacterium UBA3871
ACAGCATGGCTCCGGCCGCGAAGGACAAAAGATACGGCATTGCCGGAACTACCATGCCGGCAATCAGAACGGTCAGCCCGCCAAAGACAGGCTCTACTGCGCCCGATAACGAGCCAAGCCCAAAAGATTTTGGCTTGCTTTTCCCTTCTGCAAAGAGCGGCATGGAGATGAT
>DGGP01000029.1:224-2817 GCA_002392265.1 Firmicutes bacterium UBA3871
GCACCTTCGGGGAAGTTCTGAATTGCAATGCCCAGTGCCAGGGCCAGCGCAGCGCCTGAGGTTATATTTGCCGAGCCCGACAGGAAACCGGCATATACCACACCTACTGCCATTCCCTCCGGAATATTGTGCAGCGTAACGGCGAGAACAAGCATTAGAGTTTTGTTCAGTTTTGCTTTCGGCCCTTCCACCTGGTCGGACTGTTCGATACTCCTGTGCAGATGAGGAATTACATGGTCCAGGATCAGTAAGAATAATATACCCAGCCAAAAGCCTATGAATGCCGGGAGAAAGGCAAGCCTCTCCCTCGCCGCAGATTGCTCGATGGCAGGAACTATCAGGCTCCAGATGGAAGCCGCCACCATAACGCCCGCCGCAAATCCAAGCAGTGCGCGCTGTACATCAGCCTTGATATCCTTTTTCAGAAAGAATACGCAGGCTGCGCCGGCTACTGTACCGATAAACGGAATCAGCAGCCCCAAAAAAACCGTTTTAACCATTTTTACACCTTCAATTTATTTTTTACATTTGAAATATACTATTGAGCCGTCCACATGATATTCGACCTCTGCATACAGTTTGTGCAGAATCCTTAAAAGCTGTTCTTCCGTCGGAAATGGCGGAGTGAACCAGCCCTTCTTTGACAAGATATTGCGCACGAGCCAGTCTGTGCGCTTGGACTTTCCCTTTATATAAAAACAGGCTATAAATGTCCCTCCTTTTTTCAGCACACGCTCGGTTTCTCTGAAAGCCTTTCTTTTGTCGGGAAATGCATGAAAACCGTTCATGCTCATGACAATGTCAAAGATCTCGTTTTTGTACTGAAGGTTCCCGACATCCCCTTGCACGAATGTTACATGATTGCAATCACATAGCCTTGCCTTTGCCTGGTTTAGCATATCCACGCTGTAATCAAGGCACGTAATTTTTGCGCACGAAAGCGCTTGCCATTTATTTTCGGTGAACACCGCCGTACCTACAGGGACATCCAACAGCTCTCCGCTAAAGTCACTCGGAATATAAGACAGCACCCTTCTCGCAATTTCGTTATCGTCGGTACCGCTCCAAAAGAACCTTATGTACGCCTTACTTAAAAGGCTGTCTTGTGTCAGAACATCATCATAGATATTTTTCGATGCGCGATATGCATCGCTTATTTTATCGGACTTTCTCTTTGACATATTATTACCCCTTTAGCTACACTTTGCTAACGGATATATACCACACTTCTGTGCAATAAAAACAACCAAGGAGCCGGTAGCCCCTTGGTTCGGTAATTTTACTTCTTTATCCTAAGCCTCTTCAGATACTCTTTGTGCTCCGGTGTGACGCGGTAGCTTTCAACGGATTTCTGAATCGCCTTGTTGTGAGTCCATGTATCGAGCCGTTTTCCCTCGATATACGGCAGCACGGCATCATATTGCTTGGCCAGTGCCGTAGCAAAATACCATGCAATCATCATGTTGACATAGTACTCTTCCGACCTTAGTTCTGCAATCATTTCAGGATATGCCGGATTAAAATCCCCATCGAGGAAATGCTGCATCAGCATTCCTGTTCCGAATCTGATTTCATATGGTTTGTCAGACTGAATCCAAACTCTGATTTTTTCAAGAAGCTCTATGCGGTGCTTCTTGAACACCTTCGGTGACATCTGGTCGCACGTCGCCCAGTTATCCACAAATGGCAGGAATCTGAGCACCTCTTCCATGCAGCGTTCGTAATCCTTTAACTCCGAAATTATAAACGCGTGCAGCTGGTTCTCATCAAAATACCTGTGCGGCAGTTTATTTAAGAACTCCTGCACATCATCTCTTTTGACATACTGCTTTGCCAGCGTTCGAAGCGCAGGTGTCCTGACTCCGATTATTGAGCCTGCATCTATCGTCGGGATAATCTTTTCCTGCATTTCCTTGTACTCAATATCCTGCAGCTCAAATAATGCAGCCTCTATTTCGTTTATTATTTGTGTTTTACAATCATTTATAATCGCTTCTCTAATGATCATCTTACTTTCTTTCCTTGTCTTCGATACATTTTAAAGGGTCAATTGAAAACAGCCCGTCTCTGTTGCAGTAAAAAAAGATTCGCCTGACACCCCGCATCAAGCGGCGTAAGCTGTATGCCGTGGCAATAGATGGCTGCTTCGCCCATGCTGTGATTACCACCCATTATCAGCAATTACCCACATACACATAATCCAGGCTCTCTCTTGCGATTTCTGCGAGGCGATAAACAAGGCCTGTGTCCGTCGCTGCTCTGTCCTGCATATGAAATCGCGGGAAAAAGCGAGTAACGTGAAGCGGCACACCCTCTCCACTCGGATTTTTGAGCACTGCTACCCACTTTGAAAGCTCGCGCATCTCTTCCTCGCCATCGTTTACTCCCGGCACAATCAGTGTCGTAAGCTCAACATGACAAACTTCCGTCGCTCTTTTGATAAACGAGGCAGTCTGCTCCAAGCTACCACCGAGAACTTCTTTATATGTGCTCTCATTAAAGCTTTTTAAATCGATATTCATCGCGTCGATATACGGTGCAAGCTCGTCAAGTATTGCAAGCTCCGCAGTCCCGTTTGTTACCATCACGTTTT
>DGGP01000127.1 GCA_002392265.1 Firmicutes bacterium UBA3871
AGGGGCGCTATAGGGAAAGTCATAAAGTTTTCCTTACAGGCTTGCGCCGAAATCGCGGGCCTTTTTAAGTGCGGCCTCGGATTTGTTTTCGTCGCCGTGGACTGTGATGATGCCCATGTCTTTGGCACCGAAATAGCCGATGCATGACTTGTACTGTGAAATGATGGCGTCGTACACGCCCGGACTCTCGGAGCTTAGAATCATGCCGTACTTCATCGCAGCAGGCTTGCCCGGTGCGTAAAATCTGGTGATGCAGCTCTGCATCTGTCCGGTGAAGGACCAGTAGTGTACGGGGCTTGCCAGAACGACCATGTCGGCAGATGCCATGTCAGGGTAGAGCTTTTGCATGTCATCATTTTGCACGCACTTGCCCGCTCCTGCGCCGTGGCAGTACTCGCAGGCGAGGCAGCCGTTAATCTTCATGTTGCCTACGTTAAAAACTGTGACTTCGTGGCCGGTGCTTTCTGCGCCTTCCTTGAATGCGGCAACAAGTGCTGCGGTGTTGCCGTTTTTTCTCGGGCTTCCGTTTAATACCAGGATTTTCATTTAGTATCTCCTTTCATGGGGTCATACCTCGTTTTCAGTGTGTTCCGATAGATATTTTTCGAACTCGGCTTCGGTGAGACCGGATTCTTCGATAGCCTCAGATTTGGATAGTTTGTTTTTGAGGAATAGGGAGATTATGCTTTGGGTTATGCCCTGCTGTATGCCTTGGGTTATGCCTTGCTGTATGCCCTGGGTTATGCCCTTTTCAAAGCCTATTTGTTCATGCATTTTATAGTTCTCTTGTAATGTCATAAACTTTTCCCTCCTCTCGGCGTTGCTTAAAAGCTTGTTTTTAAGCATTTCAAGCTCAGATACAAAATCGGATTGCACTGTTCCTTTGTTTACATAGTCGAGAAATGCTCTGAGTTCCGGATCCATATCGTCCTTCTCGTATGCAGCATTCAGAAAGATTTTGAAGGTGCCGTCATCATAGTTATAATCCGGGTAATCTTCGAGCTTTATCCTTGCGACATACCTGTAGTCGCCTTTTTCGAACGGATCAAATGTGCAAATGAAAATAATATATCCGTCCTTTAGTTTGTCGTATGCAGTTCCCTGCCCAAGAGCTTCAAGGTCTAGCAGACTTTGATAGTATCTGGCTCTTTTAGGGAAGTTGTCATTGCTGTATCTCTGCATTTCAACATCATAGACAGAGTTCTCATCATCCTCGAAAATTACGTCAAATCGCACGCCTTTGCCGTCAACACTCTCTTTGACGCTTTTCTGTGCTTGTACTTTGACAATTTTCTTGATTTTTCGGCCGATTGCAAGTTCGGCGATTTTCTTGCAGACGTGAGGATTTTCTGTCAGAATGCTGCAGAAAACATAATCGTTTGCGAATGTGAAATCCCTTAATCCCTCTTGAATTTCCATGATTTCTTCTCCTTTCATCTTAACAATTTTTAATCTCTATCGCAAGTATTATTTGTACTTTAAGGATTTTGCCAGTTCGTTCTTGTGTTTCCATTATATTCCATAAAATATTTCAGCGTCAAGGCTAACTTGGGGACAGGCGGAACCGCAGAAAATCCAAAATTATGCACTAAATGGTGGTTTCTTCATATAATAGTGCATAGAAAAATCGGGAATCCGGTCATTTGGAAGTAAAAATCAGGGGTTTTAGACCGAAATTCGTGGATTAATTACAGCTTATTAGCATTTATGAGAATAATTGTCAGAAAAATGGAAATTAAATATGCACTACTTTACCAATTTACCGGCAAGTAGTGCATATTTTTCACATAGTCACTAAATTACGAATAAACCCCAACTTCTTCGGCGATGCCGTTTTCCACCTTGATTTCAAAGCCGAGGCCTGAGTTCATCAGGTCGCTCATGAATTCCTGGAATTCGGTCTGCGTGCTGTATCCGCGCACACCGTCACTGCCGCCTGTGCGGTATTCGGTGTTTTCGTTGACAGCGAATGTGTAGATACCGTGCTCAATGCGGCCCAGCTCTTCCCAATCGTCGTTCAGCTTCACAAATGATGCCTCAAGGATAATGCGGTCTTCTCTGAACTCGATGCCGTTTGCGTAGTAGTCGTCTTCGCTTTGCGGTGAGTCATTGAGAACAGTCATATAGAACCCATCTTCGAGGTCGGTTTTCACGCCGGTTGCAGGTGCCTGCGCGGCATAATCGCTTGTGTCTGCCGCCGGAGTCTGATCCGATGCAGGCGCAGGTGCAGGCTCGCTATCGCCGCAAGCGCATATTGCAAACATCATGGCTATAATGCAAAGAATTGCAAATAGTTTTTTCATTTTAATCCCCTCTTTTCGGTTGTTTTATTTTTTTGCGCTTCTATAATAGCAGATATTTAGACTTGAATCAATAAAAACGCCCGCCTGATGGCGAGTGGATTCGGCTAGCCGTTAATTTTCATGGGTTATTTTGAGATATATTGCTTCAGGTATTCCGCTACGGAGCGGCTCATTTCATTAGAGAAATCTGAGTTGTACTTTCTGTTGCAAAACGCCGTCAGCCAGTCTTCGTAAGTCTTTTCGCCGCTTTTGCCCGAAAGCATTTCCCTAAGCTCCGCTGCGTCCATATGACGATAGGTGTTTTCGTGGACGATGTGCTTCATGTCCACGCGCTGCGGCTTTTTTCTGTTTTTCTGCTGCTCCGTCGGGTAGCCGAAAACAAGCAGTGCCGCCGGGAATACGTATTCGGGCAGGGCCAGAAGCTTCCTTACCTGCTCGCAGTTTTCCATAATGTCGCCGATGTAGCAAGAGCCGATGCCAAGGCTCTCAGCCGCCACAACAGAGTTCTGTGCGGCGATAAGGGCGTCGTCTATGGCAAGCAGCAGATCGCTTGCTGCGGGATCTCGCGGAGCACAGCCCACCGATTTATAAGCCTCGTACCACTTGAGGCAGTCTGCGAGAAAGACCAGCACCAGCTTGCCGGTGGCGATGAAGGGCTGGTGGTCGCAGGCTGAGGCGAGGGCTTGCTTCAGGGCCTCGTCGGTGACGTTTATTATTGTGTAGAGCTGCTGGTTGCCGGCGGTCGGGGCCTGAGCAGCCGACTGCAGAATCAGGTCGATTTTCTCGGGCTCGATTGCGCGGTCTTCATAAGCTCTGACAGATTTTCTGTTAAAGAGTTCTGTGATTGTTGTATTCATTTGATTAACCCTCTTTTCTTTTTTTCTTGCCAAAATCTATTTCCATAACAAACAGGCTGCCAATCATCAGCACTGCGCCGACATATGCACGCGGAAGCAAGACTTCGCCGGCGATGAAGTAAGCTGCGATGCCTGAAAAGACAGGCTCGAGAGCGAAGATGACGCCCACATGGTTCGGTGAAGTGTACTGCTGCGCCACGGCTTGCACAATAAAGGACAGGCCGGTGCAAAAGATTGCAAGGAAGATTGCGGCAGCCCAGACCTTGCCGCTTTGCGGAATTGAAGGGGTTTTGTGCAGCGCAAGGTCGAGAATCAGCATGTAAACTCCTACCAGGCCCAGCTGAAATACGCCCAGCTGGAAAGCGTTGACCTTCTCGTTTTTAACGGCGTTGTCCGTGATTTGCAGGTGGAAGGCATATGAAACCGCGCAGCCCAGGCAGAAAATGTCACCGAGAGCGGGTTTGAAGCTCGAATCGAGCGAAATCAAGCCAATTCCAACCATGCAGATGATCACAACGGGGATAATCTTCTTTTCGGGGCGTTTTTTGAACACCAGAAAGCCCAGAATCGGCGTGAATACAGTCGAAAGGGCATTTAAAAAGCCGCAGTTTGACAGGCTGGTGTACATTACGCCGTATGTGGCTGTGATGTATACAATCGTCAGCGCAATCGATACAAAAAAGGCATAGCGCAGTGTTTCTCGGCTCGGATGCTGCATTTTCTTAAAGGCTGCGATATAGGCGACGCCGAATGCGACGAGGAATCTCAAGGCATTCAGTCCCATATTTGTCATTTCGGAAAGGCAAACATCTATAAGAATGTACGATACGCCCCAGCAAAGGGTTACTATCAGTAGCCCTATATCTGCTTTCAAACTGTTTTTCATAACTTACCTTTCTGTACGGTTTGGGTCGTTTTGGGGATTAGACGTTTGCGATAAACATCTCGAGCGCCAGCGTGTCGCTGATCAGCCCCTTTTTTACGTTTCCATCTATTTCATAAGCTGTTTTGCACATGGCTTTCAGCTGTTTAACATTGAAATTGTCCGAAAAGCCCCATGCCTTTTCGACCTGATAAGGGTGTGCGGATATGTTTGCCTGACATTCTTTCAGGTTCATACCTTCGCTGCGCATTTCCTTTACAAAGAGTATCATTTCGAGGTTTCGGATTATCAGGGCTAGGATTCCGAAGGTGCCACCCTCACCTGTGTCTGAGGCGAGGCTGTTGAACATCAGCCTGTAGGCATCGTCCTTTCGGCCGGTGGTTATCGCATCAAGCATTTTGAAAACATCGTTTTCGCGGTTTCCCGAAATTGCGCTTGCGACATCCGCAGAGCTGATATTTTCGGTTTTTGAAAGTGCGATAACTTTGTTTATGTCGTTTTCAAGATTCAGAAGCGTGTAGCTCGAATCCTTGTCGGCATATCCGCTGAGTCTGATTATTTCGTCGTAGATTTCAGGTCTGGCTGCTTTACCGGCATTTTTCAGCCTTTTTTCAATGAAACGGCGTAGATCCGCGCCCTTCAGTTTTTTCATTGCATAGATTTTTCCCGAGCTTTCGACAGCCTTTACGAATTTTGACCGGGAATCCGGGATTCCACAGGTAAAGATCAGGATTGTCGATTCGGGTACTGTAGGCAGGTAATCGCACAGGGCATTCATCTCTTCGTCGGAGTCAAAGCCTGCCGCAGGTTCGTCGTCATTTTTTTCGTCCTTTTTCTTTTTTTTGACTCCCTCCGCATAGAAAAAGTCCTCTACCAGAACCACTCTTTTCTCTGAAAGCATGGAAACTGTATCGCAAGCCTCAACTATGTTTGAAAGGCCGAATTTTTTCTCGTCAAGCCTAGTAAAATCAAGTGCTGCGGTAGCTTCGTTAACAAAACGCTTGATAATCGTGTTTACATACCACTGAACAAGATAGCGCTCATCTCCGCAAAGTAAAATTACGCTGGGCACCTGTCCTGACTTGATATCATTTTTGAGCAGATTATACCCATCCTCAATTCCTTTGTAACCGTCATTTTTTGCTTTGTCGAATTTCTTTTTTGTTGCCAATTTTTTCTACCGCTTTCTAACGAATTTTACCGCTTATTATATCGCTTTTATTACCGCTTATTATAATAGAACATTATATATATAAACATATATTGATTATACAAAAAAACTCCCAAATTTGAAACATCCAATTTAAGACGCAAATTTAGGGACAGGCACCAAATTAGCCTTTTTCCCAATTTGGGGACAGTTCAGGCCGCAGGACCTGTCCCCAAATTGGAATTTTGGCTAATTTGGTGCCTGTCCCCAGATTAGAATTTTATAAGAAGTTTTAGTGATTAGTACGCCCACAGCGCCGGTCAGGTCTGTTCTGTAAACTGCTGCGCCTTCATTTTGCAGTCTTTCCAGCGTTTCCTCCGCCGGATGGCCGTAATTGTTTTTACCGACCTGAATCACGGCTGCTTCAGGCGACACCGCCTTCAAGAATTCCTCGCAGCTCGAATACCTGCTCCCGTGATGTGCGACCTTTAATATATCGCAGTTGAGCTTATCAGGGCTCACACTTCTAGCCAGC
>DGGP01000146.1 GCA_002392265.1 Firmicutes bacterium UBA3871
TCACGAATAAAAATAATCGAATGTCTATCCTTGTGACAGCACCGCTTTCACCTTCGACAAAAGAAGCTCTTTCCCGTAAAATACCCGCAAAAAAACATACTGCGATTAATAGAAGACACACCGCATTGACTGTCAGGATTCTTTTTTTATTTAAAATCTCTTTTCCTTTTCCCTGCGAGGTCATCCCTTTAGCTTTGCTCCTGTTTCAGCTCCCGCCTCAGTATATTGGTTAAGGCATAGATATCCAGCGGCTTTGAAATATGCGCATTCATTCCTGCTTCACCGGCTCTCTTTATGTCCTCTTCAAAAGTGTTTGCAGTCATGGCTATTACTGTTGTCTTTGCCTTTTCTTCGTCCTCGAGTTCGCGAATTGCCTGAGTTGCCTCATATCCGTTCATTACCGGCATTTCAACATCCATAAACACCGCAAAATATGTCCCCGCAGGAGCCATCTTTATCTTTTGCAGCGCAATACCCGCATCCTCTGCAAGGTCGACGTCAAACTCCGCTTCTTTGAAAATCTCGTTTGCAATTTCAAGATTTAAATCGTTATCATCAACTATCAGCACGCGCCTGCCGCGACCGATTGCTTTTGCCAGTTCAAGCTGTTCCTGAAGACTAAAGGTCGTTTCGCTTTCTTCCTTTTGCTCTTCATTTTTAGCTACGACATTTTCGTAAATTCTCTTTCCCTTTACGCTCTCTATCGCTTCGTCTGTCTCAGGCTTTAATCCGAGTGCTTCTTCTTCGTCCTGGAAGCCTCTTGCAGGCTTTGGAGATCTGACAGGTCCGCCCGGGCTGATTCTCTTTTCACGCTCGCTCTGTCTGAAAGTAAGGAGCAACTTGAATGTGGTTCCCTGACCCGGCTCACTTTCAACGGTTATTTCACCGTTCATCAAATCAACCAGGCTCTTTGTAATCGACATCCCAAGTCCGGAAGAGTTCTCATCCTGCGACTGCTGGCTGCTCTCCATCTCGTAAGGGTCCCAGATATGCTCCATCTCTTGTTCTGTCATGCCTTTGCCCGTGTCGCGAACGGAAAAGGCATAGCTTCCCGTGCCGCGGCGGCTTTCTGCTCTCTGTCTTACCCGAAGCTCGACAGTCCCGCCTTCGCCTGTAAAGCGTATTGCGTTTGAAACCAGGTTTAGCAGAATCTGGTTCATGCGGAGCTTGTCACAGAAAACCATATCGTCAATCAGCGCGTTTCGGTTTACGACAAAGTGGATACCCTTTTCCTGTGCCTGTTCGATGAATATATCCTCCGTCTCGTCGAGAATATCATTTAGGCTGCAAGGTGCTTCCTCGAGCTTGATTTTGCCGCTTTCAATGCGTCTCATGTCGAGTACATCGTTTATCAGCGAAAGTAGGTGCTTGCCCGAAGACATAACCTTGCTGAGATATTCATCGACCTTTTGCGGCTCGTTTAAATGAACTCTGGCGAGCGTAGTAAAACCGAGAACCGCATTCATAGGTGTCCTGATATCATGAGACATATTCGACAGGAAGGACGACTTTGCGAGATTTGCACGCTCTGCTTTGTTAAGAGCATTCATCAGCATGGACCTCTGTCTGATTTCGGTCTGCTTTTCATCGTCCACATTTGCAAAGCCGTAAACGACTTTGCTTAAATCGTCGCCGATTTTGCTGACCTTTATCTGCCCGTAAATCTGTTTGCCTTCGTTTTCCTCGATATATGTAAATGTAAAATATTTCTGATCCTTTAATGCGTTTCTGATATATTCCGGTGAAGAAACCTCCAAAAAGCCCTCTCTGTAATCCTCGGCAATATAATTTTCAGCATATTTTTGCAGTGCTTTGTCTATCGTGCCGGTCAGAAAAGCATCGGCCCCCGGAAACTCTTTTATCGCATCCTCTGCGATTAAAGGCTCAAATTTGCCGCTATTTAAATCGATTTCATACGCAGCATTGAAATTACTGAGGAGAACCTGAATGACCTCCATACGATGAAACGCCTTTTCCTCTGCGTCCGCATTGATTTCCTTTTGCCAGAAAAACAGGCATATCAGATATATCAAAAAGCTGACAACTGTGAGAGCCACAAAAATGCCGACCGACTGCTGGCTGATTGCCACCTTTTGGTCGGTGGTCATTTCCGCCTTTTTGATTTCACTGAAAAACCAGATGATAATCCCCACAAAAGCAAGTAAAAGCGCCACTGTTGCGGTTATTACCCGCAAGTAGTGTCGCTTTTCCTTTAATGTTAGTGTCTCTGAAACTGTATTTTTTTCCATCACAAAACCTCTTTTTTAAAGACGCTATTTCCAAAGCTTTTCAGGATAGAGTCCCTTGTCCTTCATTGCCTGAAGAGCGTCAACAACACCCTGTCTGTCCTCTTTATAGGTAACACCTATCCATCTGTCAGAGGAGCGAAGCATACGAACGCTGATCTTTTCCTCTTTGAGAAGTCTCTCGACCGTAAACGGCAAAAGATATTCTCCCTTTAACGGATTATTCTTTAGTGCATCGTCGAGGAATGCCGGAAGACCTGCCTCGAGCTCTTTCATAAAGCCCTTTGTAAATCCCCAAAAGTTCATCGAAACCGGTGTGCCCTCAGGCACGCTGACAAATGTTTTTCCGTCATCTTCCGTATAAGCAATGCCGCCGTCATGCCACATTATTTTTGTTCTCTCGTCTATGCGGGCCAGATAGCCATTGCCATCCTCCTCGCATACACCCCTTGCGACCGAACCGTTCTCTGTCAGAGTCTTTTCAAGCTCATATGCCACCATGCAGTAATGGTTTTCCTCCGCAGTCTTCAGGTAATCATACATGCTCTGGAATGCACCGGGACCGTAATAGTCATCTGCGTTTATTACGCAAAACGGACCATCAACCAGGTGCCTTGCCGCAAGAACGGCATGACAAGTACCCCAAGGCTTTACTCTGCCTTCGGGAACCCGGTAACCGGCAGGTATGTCGTCAAGCTCCTGAAAAGCATATTCCACCTGCATAAACCTGTCCGATCTGCCCTCTATCAGTTTTTTAAAGTCTTCCTCGATTTCGTGTTTTATTATGAAAATCACTTTTTCGAAGCCGGCCATCATTGCATCATAAATTGAAAAATCGATAATGGCTTCCCCGCCGCTACCGACAGGATCCATCTGCTTCAGTCCACCGTATCTCGAGCCCATTCCCGCTGCCATTATTACCAGTACGGGTTCTTTATTCATCAAGCATTCTCCTTTTCTGTCTGTTTCTTCTTTTTGCTTTCTTTTATGATAAAGCAAGCTGTTCAAAAAAGCAAGATGCCACATCTTACGACGTGGCACCTTGCTTATTGAAAGTGTTGTGATGAGAAAATTTCAAATTCATTATCGATTATATGATATCATTCAACCATGTAAAAAGCAAGTGCTTTTTGAAAAAATATTGCAACATTTTAACCCGCTGTCTATTCTTCGGTCTCTTCCTCTCCTAAAGGGCGCTCCGGCTGTGGCTCGAATTTATTAAGTGCATCCCTGACAATCCAAAAGGTTGTTTCCGGGAGCTCGTTCTGCTCATGTCTTGAAAGGTCCTTTGTTTCAATAGGCTTGTGAATAATCATTTTTGCATGATTGCCCTTGAAATAACCTTGGCTCTCAAAATAAGTATAGGTATTGCTGAGCGTAATCGGCACCACCGGAACACCGGCCTTTGTAGCCAGCTTCAGGCTGCCTTTTTTGAAGGCTCTCATCGGGTTTCCGTGAGAACGCGTACCCTCGGGAAAGACGAGAATCGAAAAACCGTTGTTCAAAAGCTCAACAGCTTCATTTATGGTTTTGAGCGCTTCTCTGGAATTTCCTCTTTCTAGGAAAAGGGTATGGAAATCAAGCATCCAGGCAGAATATCCCGGTATGTGCGATAAATCGGTCTTTGCCAAAAATCCGAACTGGAATTTATCGAGAACGGAATAGAGCACCGGAATATCGCCATAGCCCTGGTGATTTGCAACGAAAACAACAGGCCCTTTTTCCGGCAGGTTTTCATATCCCTCTACATCGACGGTTGCACCGAAAACCTTCATCAGATATCTCGCCCATTTTGTGCAGGCTGTTCTGATGATTTCCTGTTCCTTTGCATAATCGCCTTCTGCATGAGCCTTGCGGGCAGCAATCTGCTCGGGCTTTATAAGCAGCAGGGCTTTGTAAACCTTTATTACCGGAATAATGTTTTGGATTATCTTGAATTTCTTTTTCTCTTTGAGTTCAATCTCCATAAATCTCTACCTGTCTTTCAATATCTCTTTCAGTATCCTGATGTACTCTTTGGCATTATCGCTCAGCGCCGCATCTTCAATCTTTATGTAGCCTATGTGCATATTGTCTATTTCGTCGGAAATAGGGCGCGCTACGATGCGCTCGTCAACATAGCCCTTTGGCAATATTCCGCTTCCTGTGGAAACTGCGTCGGTGTTGGCGATGATGTTGTAAAGTGTGGCACGATCATTGATCTTGATCAGTCTGTCATATTCGTATATGTCGTTCATGCCCACTTCCTCCGCAAAGCCGAGAGGTGTGGCTTCGTCTTTCTCAAAAACCACGCAAGGGTACTGCCCGAGCTCTGCCAGGCTTACACTCTTTTGTGCGGCAAGAGGGTGGTGGCGATTAAAGAAGGCCTTCGGTCTTGCTTCTGCGATAGGGCGGAATTCAAGCCTTGCGTCTCTGAAGATGTGCTCGAGATACTTTTGTGTGATGTCGGAAAAGTAAAGTATGCCCAGCTCGCTTTTGCGCGTGGAAACGTCTTCGATGACCTGGCCCATGTCGCATTCCATGATTTTGAAATCGTATGCGTCGGTGGTCTGCTTCTTTACGAAGTGAACGAAGGCTTCCGTACAGAATGCATATCTTTGAAGCGAAATCGCAAAGCGCGGCTCTTCTTCTTTTCCTTTTGTTTTATAGTACTTTCGGATTTTCTTTTCCTGCTCGAGCAGAGGACGGATATTTGCTATGAACTCCTGACCTTCCTCGGTAACAGTAATTCCGCGGTTTGTGCGGCGGAAAATCATAATTCCCAGCTCTTCCTCGACCTCTTTAATTGCAGCCGAAACAGTGGACTGCGACATAAACAGGTTTTTTGCGGCCTGATTAATCGATCCACTGTTGTAAATCTCCATGATGTATCTGAGTTGTAATAGTGTCATAACTATCCTTTACGGTTCCTATTTGCGGCCGAGACCGAAGGTATCAAATACTCTCTTAAGCGTTCTTTCTGCAATTACGGAAGCTTTTTCGCGGCCCTCGTCAAGTGCGGTGATAAGCTCCTGCGACCGGCGGATTTCATTGAATCTCTCACGAATCGGACGAATTCCGTCGATGGAGATTTCCACCAAATCTTTTTTGAAATCGCCATAGCCCTTTCCTTCGTAAAGCTTTTCGATTTCCTCCATGCTCTTTCCGGAAAAGACGGAATAGATGGTCATGAGGTTTGCTACTCCCGGCTGGTTTTCAACATCATAGTGAACTCTTGCCAGTGAGTCTGTAGTGGCCTTCATGATGGATTTTTTGATCTTGCTGTCGTCGTCAAGCAGCGAAATGCGGCTGTGAGGATTCTCGGCAGACTTGCTCATCTTGGAGGTCGGATCGTCGAGAGCCATAATTCTGGCGCCTTCCTTCATGAAGCGGCCCTCCGGAACAACAAATACCTTTTTGTCAAAGCGGTTGTTTACTCTGATTGCGATGTCGCGAGTAAGCTCAATATGCTGCTTCTGGTCGTTTCCTACCGGCACGATATCGGAATCGTACAGCAGAATGTCTGCTGCCATCAAAAGAGGGTAGGAGAATATGCCCGTCGGTGCGGACTCCTTGCCCTTTGCTTTATCTTTAAACTGAGTCATTCTCGAGAGTTCACCTGTGTAGGAATTGCAAGTGAGTACCCAAGACAGTTCGGCATGCTGAGACACCTCGGACTGAACGAAGATGGTTGATCTTTTCGGATCAATCCCCACTGCCATATAGAGTGCCGCAATGTCAAGGATATGACTGCGGAGCTCTTTCGGATCCTGTGGCAGAGTAATTGAATGCATGTCTACTACACAGTAAACGCATTCCGCTTCGTCTTGCAACTCTACGAACTGTTTCAGCGCGCCAAGATAATTACCGATGTGTAAATTTCCTGTTGGCTGCACGCCTGAAAATACTCTTTTCATTTACTTTAGCTCCTTTTTTGTTTTTACTTAATAGCAATAGAATACTCTTTTTTTTCTTTTTTGTCAAAAGGCGAATCTGGGGACAGGCACCAAAGTGGAATTTTTTCTAATTTGGGGACAGGTTCGGTTTATTCCATTGATTTTTGTGGTATTTTGAAATATATTAAAATAGTAAAATTGCAAACATAACATATTGTGAAAGGAGCTATATATGGGAGACAAAGTCAGACTTGAGGTTCCCGGAAAGCTGGAATATATGCAGACCGTGCGCCTTACCGTGGGCGGGATCGCTTCGACCTGCGGCTTTGACGTTGAAAAGGTAAACGATATTCAGCTCGCTGTCGAAGACGCCATCAAATTCGTCGTTTGCCACGGTGGAGAAGGCTTTAGCGAGTCCTTTGATATCGAGGCAGAGCTTGAAAAAGACCGCCTGATTATCAGCGTTTCGGACTACTGCAGCAAGGGCAAAATCACAAAGGAGCACAGACTGTTCTGCATGCGCTGCCCTGAAGAAGGCGACATGGGGATTTTCGTAATCGAAAGTCTTATGGATTCATATAAACTGGAAGTTCGTGAAGATGGCAATAAAAAATTGATAATGGTGAAGAATAAATGACAGACAAAAGCTCTTTTGCGCTCTTTCGTCAGACAAAAGACATCGCTCTTCGCAATAAAATAGTCGAGGATAATCTCTATATGGTCGAGATTCTCATCCGAAAATACATGAACAAGGGTGTGGACTATGACGATCTTTACCAGGTTGGCGCCATGGCTCTGGTTAACGCCGTAGAACGATTCGATCCCGACAAAGGCTTTGAATTCTCCAGCTTTGCCACACCGACCATCCTCGGCGAAATACGCAAATACTTCCGCGACAAGGAATGGGCCATGAAGGTTCCGCGTCAGTACAAGGAACTTGCCACAATGATTCCGGAAGCGAAGGAAAAGCTTTTCGCCAAGCTCGGCAGAACACCTACTCCTACAGAGATTGCCACCCACATGGGCATACCTCTCGATGAGCTGCTTACAGCAATGGAGTCGGCAAAGGCTTACTCGGCGCAGTCTCTGAACGCAACGTTCGATGAGTCGGGCGATGAGGGAGAAGGTGCCGTACTCGAAAAGTTCTTGGCTGTGAAGGATAAAGGCTTTGAAAGTGTAGAGCTGACCGAAGTTATCCGAACAGTAATTGCCTCGATGTCCGAAAGGGAACGCAGGATATTTACAAAACGATATATTGAAAACATGACACAAAGCGATATTGCGGAGGAACTGGGTGTGTCTCAAATGACTATTTCCCGCATAGAAAAAGAAATTCGCCGCAAATTCGCAGACGAACTTCACAAATAAAAGGGTTTTCCAAGTTTGGAAAACCCTTTTTTTGTTGCACGTGTTGCGCTTGTTGCATTTGTTGCACTTGTTGCGCTATTGTGTTGGTTTTTGACCTGTCCCCAAATTAGAATTTTTTCCAATTTGGTGCCTGTCCCCAGATTAGCTTTCGGGTTCTTCGTCGTCCTCGCGGATGGCCTTTGCCATTGCAACGATTGCGGCGTCGTCCTCAACCTTCATGATCTTTACGCCCTGAGTTGCTCTGCCGAGGCGAGAAACCTCGGAAGCGTTGATTCTGATAATAATGCCGTCTGAATTGATTAGCAGAACATCATCATCCTCCGCTACAACCATAGCACCGATCAGCTCTCCTGTCTTTTTGAACTTTGCCTTGTCGTAAGTCAGAAGACCCTTTCCGCCTCTTACCTGAATCTTGTACTCAGTTACAGGGGTTCTCTTTCCAAAGCCGTTCTTTGTTACAACCAGCAGCTCTTCGCCCGGCTGAACGAGCTCCATTGAAACGACTTCATCATCGTCTTCAAGCTTGATTGCACGAACACCGCCTGCGATACGTCCCATAGGGCGTACATCTTCTTCGGAGAAGGAGATACACTTACCGTTCTTTGTAACGATTATGATTGTATCGGTACCGGAGGTCTGCTTTACATCAACCAGCTCGTCATCTTCCTTGAGAGAAATCGCAATCAGACCGGTCTTTCTGTTCGTATTGAACTCGGAAATTGCAGTCTTTTTGATTGTACCGTTCTTTGTAACGAGAATCAGATATTTATCTTCATTTGCCTGCGGTACCGAAAGCACTGCAGTAATCCTTTCACGCTGCATCAGTGAGAGGAAGTTTACAGCAGGCGTTCCCTTTGCTGTTCTGGTCGCCTCCGGAATCTCGTAAGCCTTTATGCGATGCGCTTTTCCTGTGTTGGTATAGAAAATCAGATCGTCATGTGTCGATGTGATAATCAGATTGCGCACGAAATCGTTTTCTCTGGTGGTGAGGCCCGTAATGCCCTTGCCGCCTCTGCGCTGAGTTCTGTAGGTATCTGCAGGAACTCTCTTTATATATCCGAGATGGGTGAGGGTAACGGCAACCTTTTGCTCTTCAACGAGGTCTGCCTCGTCAAAGTCGTCCTCTGCCGCAACAATCTTTGAACGACGAGGATCTGCCCACTTTTTCTTTACTTCCAAAAGTTCGTCCTTTACAACGCCCATCAGCAGATGCTCGTCAGCGAGAAGTGACTCGTAGTAAGCAATCTTTTCCATCAGCTCTTTGTACTCGGACTCAATCTTTTCCCTTTCGAGACCCTGGAGTCTTGCAAGCCTCATGTCAAGGATGGCTTGCGCCTGAATTTCCGAAAGACCGAATCTTTCAATGAGCTTTTCTTTTGCGTCATTGTAGGATGAACGAATTATTTTGATTATCTCGTCGATATTGTCGAGTGCGATGCGCAAGCCCTCTAAAATGTGGGCTCTGGCCTCTGCCTTCTTTTTATCGAAGATTGTACGTCTGGTTACGACTTCCTTCTGATGCTTGAGGTATTCCGAAATCAGTGTGTGGAGATTGCAGATTTTCGGCTGCCCGTCAACAAGAGCCAGCATAATCATGGAGATGTTCTCCTGAAGCTGGGTATGCTTGAAAAGCTTGTTCAGCATAATCTGAGGATTTACGTCGCGGCGCAGCTCAATTACCACGCGCACGCCTTCGCGGTTGGATTCGTCCTGGATATTTGTAATGCCGTCCAGGCGTTTTTCCTTTACCATTTCGGCTATTTTACTTACCAGAACCGCTTTGTTTACCTGATAAGGAATTTCCGTTACGACAATCTGAGTCTTGCCTCTGGAGGTCTCTTCGATTTCACAAACCGAACGAACTACGACCTTGCCCTGGCCTGTCAGATAAGCCTCTCTCGCACCGGCTCTGCCCAGAATAGTGGCACCGGTAGGGAAGTCCGGAGCCTTCACTATCTTGATCAGGTCTTCGACTGTTGCTTCCGGATTGTCAATCAGCAGAACGCAGGCGTCAATGACTTCGCCAAGATTGTGAGGCGGAATGGAAGTCGCCATACCTACGGCGATACCGTTACTGCCGTTTACAAGTAAGTTCGGAATGCGGCAAGGCAGTACGGTAGGCTCTTTCTCTTCCTCGTCGAAGTTTGGCACGAAGTCGACGGTTTCTTTATCGAGATCGCGCAGCATTTCAAGAGCCAGTGGAGACATGCGGGCTTCGGTGTAACGCATTGCAGCCGGAGCGTCGCCGTCCATGGAACCGAAGTTTCCGTGACCGT
>DGGP01000044.1 GCA_002392265.1 Firmicutes bacterium UBA3871
CCTACGCCGAACTGACCGATGATGTTGATGTCTTCCTTTGCCATGCCCTCTGCATTGGCTTCGTCTTTTTTAAAGTCAAGCGATCCGCTGCGCGCAATCGTACCGAGGTTTGACTCAAGCTCTGCCTCGTTCATTCCTATACCGTTGTCGCTGATTGTGATTTCGCGGGTATCCTTGTTTACCTCAATGCGTATTTTAAAATCGCTGCGGGAAAGTCCCGTCTTTTTCTCCGTAAGCTCCCTGTAATAGAGCTTGTCTATTGCATCGCTGGCATTTGAAATGATTTCACGCAAGAATATTTCCTTGTGCGTGTAAATGGAGTTAATCATCATATCCAAAAGCTTTTTGGATTCTGCCTTGAACTGTTTCTTTTTCATGTTTTTTGCCCCCTAGTCTATATTCGGTGAAATCGCTGTAACCGCAGACGCTTTCACTTTTATTAAAACAAAATTGTGGCACCCAAACGGGCACCACAATTATTATATCACTTCCGTTAGCACTGTCAAGGGGAGAGTGCTAAAAGCTGCGCCGCGAAATGTACTTGCATTATTCCGCTTAATGCCTTATAATCAAAGTAGGGAATTCCTACTTCCCTACTTTCCTACTTCTACTAAGGAGGTGATTAAATGTCTAACGTAGCATTTGCAAATGATGCCAGAGTTATGTCTAAAGGCCAAGTTACAATTCCTAAAAATGTGCGCCTTGCACTAGGAATCAATACGGGCGATCGAGTTACATTCATCGTTGAAGATGGGAATGTGCGTGTAGTCAATTCTGCAATATATGCACTCATGAAATTCCAAGAAACGATGACCGGCGAAGCTGAAAAAGCTGGTTTCTTCAGTGAAGAAGATGTCGCCGATTGGATTACCAACTCACGCCGTAAGGAGATTCTATGACCCGCATAATGATTGACACAAATATTTTTATTTCAGCTATACTCTTCCCTAATGGTAGGGTTGCGTTTGCGTTGCAAAAAGCATTACTTCCACCCTACCAAGCGGTGACTTGTGACTACGTAGTTAATGAACTTCGCCGCAAGTTTAGCGAAAAATTTCCAGACAGAGTAAACGACCTTGATGAGTTCTTGCTCGCCGCTTTTTCAATAATAGAAGTAGTTCACACTCCAAAGATTGTCAATGCCACAGAAAAGCTGATACGTGATGATAAAGACCGTCCTATACTACGCGCCGCACTTGATGCCGGTGCCGATTATCTAATTACCGGTGATAAAGATTTTCTGGAATCAGCAGTCAATAATCCAAAGATTATTAGCGTTGCGGATTTCCTTGAAATGTAGTTTTTTATTCTAACCAAGACATATCCAACGTGCCATCTGCATTATATGATGTTTCTTTTGTTACATTTCCATTTGCATCATATTCGAAGAGAATGTAGTATTGGAACGCTTCATCCCAGTACCATTCCATTCTTGATACATTACTATTCGCGTCATAATATGATATCGACCTTGTTCCATCACCCACAAATCCTGTTTCTTCTTCCGAAGCAACACGATCAAATTGGGCGTCATTGTATTCAATTTTTATTAGATTCCCACCTTCATCATAGTATTCATGCTTGTACGCAAGCATTTCCCCTGATTCATCAGAATACTCATTGCCATCGTATCCATAATATTGGATTACTTTGGCCGCGCTATCGCGCCAAGAATCGCTCTCATCTGTAGGTTCTTTATCTGCATTACCCACTTTCTGCTTAAAATCAATCCCTGCGTATTCAGCATATATGCTTTCCCAGTCTTCATGCAACTTGTTCGGTTCGTAAGTGCCTTCTGTAACTTCGTCAATAATCTGCGAAAGTACCAAGTTTCCGGTCTTATCAAATCCTATCTGCAATGTTTCAAATGCGCCATCTTCATTGTCCATAAACATATATGTATCTGCTAAGCCAATATATCCTGGGATGTACGCTTCATCTATCTCGATTATTTTACTGAATACGCTCTCTGCCTCAGGATAGTTTTCAAGACCCAAGTTAGCATCGGCTTTACCGACATAAGCTATGATACACTTGCCATCAACATTTATGGCTTTATCAAATGCTACTACTGCCTCTTCGTAATTACCGTCCAGTAAGTACTGCGCACCGAGAACAATAAGTTTCTCAAGTGACTCACTGTTTGTGCCGGTACCGCAACCGACCGCCCCTACAAAGCAGAACATAATCACTGTAACAATTGATATGATTTTCTTCATTACTTCACTTCCTAATATTCTTTCCTCGTTTTCCGCGCTCCTCGATGTTTGGCGCATATTTTTCTTCAAAATTCAATATATCGTAAAGGATATAAGTAAAACGATCCCATTTTTCATTTTCCTTATTGCGCACATCATCCACCAAAGAAAAAATTACAACAGTCATAAAGACTACTAATGCTAATGCCGCTAGTGCTAGTGCTATAAATTTGATAATGCTAACTATAATAATTTCCTGATTCTTGCCAGCAGCCATCATGCTAGATGTTATTGTAGCAATAATAACTCCGCCAAGTGTGCTCTCTAATCCCAAAATGTCTTTAGTATGTAAATGATGCACTCTACCCGTTAATCTGTCACCCTTTAACTGCGTTGCATACAAAATCAAAGACTCTAGCTGTTCTCGCGTACTTATACCTGCATCTTCGAGAGCATTTAGGCAATGCATCCTTAGGCTAGTTTCTTGTAAATTCCAATACTTTTTAATCGCCTCATTTTTTTCAAGGAACATAACAAATACAAATAATAACATAATCGCCAATAGTTCCAATAATCCGCCGACGGAAAACTTACCTAGGTGCAGTAAAACAAACCCTAATATCATTGCTACCAACGAAGCGGCAAAAATTACAACAAGCACCCATTTGGGAAGCTTCTCAATTTTTTGCCAAAAAAATGAATCCTCCTTAGTCTTTGTAAAAAAATCTTTTTGCAATGTGTTTATTGTTCTAACCTTTTCCTGCTGCATATTTCCAAACCATCTTTTCTGAATATTTATTAACCCACGTAATTCCAAAACAGAACGCTGTAATTAACCTGCCTACCGCTATACACTCTTCTTAATATATTGGATTCCCATCCGCATCCCATTCTTCAATCCTCCACAGATTTCCGTTCTCTCTGTACCACTCGCGCTTGGTAATTGTCCCATTTCCGTCATAGTAGGAAGCCGATTTCAAGTTTCCGTTCTCGTAATACCACTCTTCCTTGGCAATATTCCACCCATTTCCATCGGAGTAGTCAACATACACCAAATTTCCGTTCTCGTTGTAACCCTCAACCTTTGTAGTCTTACCCGCCTCCCAATCTTTATAGTAGGAAATACACTTTTCTCCTGAAGGTTTCAAATCACTTTCTAATTCAGACGCAACTTCTTCACCTAGCGAATTGTATAATTCTTTTCCGAGCAGTTTGTCTGATGCGTCATAATATTCAATTTTGTAGGTGGCTGCACCCCCGTCCGCTGTCTCTCCGGAATACACTATTGTTTTTGCTACATTATCGCGCCAGGATTCGTCATCGGTTGCGGTTTCCTCGTTTGTAGCATCATTCGAATATTCTTTGTATATGCCTTCCCAGTTCTCATGCAGTTTGCTCGGCTCGTATGTGCCGGTGTTAATTTCATCGATGATGGTGTTCAGGCTTTCGTCATTGGTTGCGCTGTAGCCCTCAGCGAGGATATCCAGCGCAGCCGCCTGATTTTCTTCAAAGAGATATACGTCTGCGCGGCCGATGTAGCCTTCCACGTACTCGCTATCCAGGTCGATGGCTTTTTCGAATGCTGCCCCGGCTTTGTCGTAGTCTTCCAGACCTAAATTACCGTCACCAAGACCCATGTAGGCCACGATGCACTTGTCATTAACATTTATGGCTTTATCAAATGCTACTACTGCCTCTTCATAGTTTCCGTCCAGCAAGTACTGGGCACCCAGTGCAATCAACTCATCCAATGATTCCGCCGACTCTGTTCCGCATGCCACCATACTGATAACCATTATGATAATAAGCGCAACGTTTAATAGCTTTTTAATTTTTCGCATTGAATTTCCCTCCAACAGAAATCTCACATTTTTTGAGATCTATCCTACTTTTCCTAAGCCTCCGCTTGACTTCATATCAAAATTTGTGCATAATATTGATATATAATATGTATCAAAAAGGAGATCTATTATGCCTGAAATTAAATCAAGTGCGGACTTACGCAACAAATACAACGATATATCCGGATTCTGCCATACCTATAACGAGCCTGTTTTCATCACTAAAAACGGTAAAGGCGACTTGGTTGTAATGAGTATAGAAACTTATGAAACCATGGTTGCACGATTTGAATTATACAACTCCATCAAGGAGGGCCTTGATGATGTCGCTACGGGCAACACACGCCCTTTCTCTACCGCAATGGCTGAAATTCGTGAAAGGCGCAAAAGATGAACTATACAATCCACATTACGAAGAAAGCTGAAGCAGACATCGAAAGTGCCGCAGACTATATTGAACATACTTTGCTTAATCCAAAAGCGGCTGATTCTCTCCTCACATTTGCAGAGCGAAAGATTAATGCTCTTTCATGCATGCCACAATCGCATCAGCTTGTAGATGATGCTGTCTTGAAAGCTCTAGGCATCAGGTATTTACTTATCAAGAACTACATAGCATTTTACACAATAGATGAGGTTTCAAAAACAATTCACATCATCCGCTTTCTTTACAATAAACGTAATTGGATTCATATCCTTAAAGCGCAACCTGCGAATTTTGAATGAACTTGGTGGCGCTTTCCGTTTTTGCGCATAAATTTAATTCCAATCTGGGGACAGGCACCAAATTCGCCTTTTTTCTAATTTGGTGCCAGTCCCCAAATTGGAATTTTTTCTATTTCAGGGACAGGTCTGAACTACAGCACATCCTTAAACTCCGCAAGGTTCGGCTTTTCCCCGCGCCTTTGCGCCTCCACCGCCGCTACGATGCGGGCGAAGTTCTTTGACGTGATCGGATAGATGTAAATGAGCACCGCTGAGGCCACCATGAATACCACCGGCAAAACGGTGAAACAGTTGCTTGTCCAAAAGAGTGCGCCTTCAGGCTGCACGGAAAGTGCCTCGTTAAATCCCGCAAGCTCCAGAATAAAGCCCAGCGCCAGTATTCCGACAGCCTCCGAGACCGACTCCACAAGTGACTGAAGAGACACAATCGTTCCCTGCCGCTGCTTTCCCGTAACAAGCTCATCCACCTCGCAGACATCGTAGAGCATCGCAGGCAAAAGCTGCCAATATATCATATTGCTGACACCGAATGCGAACATCACGACTGCCGCCGCGATGAAGCTTTCCGGCATCACAAATCTAAACACCAGCATTACAGCCGCGCAGCCGCACATACCCACCACGTACTGCATCTTTTTATCCACGCTTTTTTTAGTAACTGCGACAAGAGGCAACAGCGCTGCGCCCGAAAAAGTGCACACCGCCATAAGGATGCTGGTGGCTTTACCCGAAATTCCCAGGTTATATGTAAAGAAATACATCCTGTCTGACGCAAAAATAGTGCTTGCCATGAGGTAAAGCACGCTTGCGGTCAAAATATAAATGAGTGTGCGAAGCTTTAGTACAGAGCCAAACTCACGCAGCATTGTTATTAAGGAGGAAAGAATTCCACCCTCGCCCGCAGCTTTCTTTTCTTTCCTTGCAGCTTTTCTCGCCGCCTTTTCCTCTGCGGAAAGCGCATTGGATTTCGATTTTACCGCCATCGGGCCAAAGAAAAGCACTGCGAAAATGCACACTGCCACGGCCGTCATTGCACCGCTCCATGCACCTGTTTCGCTGCGTCCCCAACCGATTAAATAGTCCACCAGAACTGTCGGCACTAAAGTTCCGAGCGCCATACCCACGGTGTTTCCCACATAAGCATACGAGCGTAGCGTCGTTCTTTCCGTATAATCCTCCGTAAGCTCTGCACCCCACGCAAGGAACGGAATGAAGAACAGTGGGAAGAACGACCAGTATGCCAGGCAAATCACGGTATAATAAGCTATCCTCATTCCCATCGGCAGACCAAAATCGGTGAACATCAGAGCCGTCACCGCCGCCATAGGGAATGCAAATGTCATGATGAACGGTTTACGCCGCCCGTACTTTGAATGATGATTGTCCGATATGTATCCCGCAACCGCCGCCATTATTGCATCCCATATTGCACCTACGGCGGAAATTACGCCTGCCGCAGCGGGTCTTACTCCCGCTACTGTAGTCAAATAGAACATGAAAAATGTTCCGTACAGATAAAATAAACATTGGTCGGCTACCGCCGTTACGCCATATGCCGCTTTAGTTTTTAGTGGCAATCGGGCGTCTGAAATATCCATTGGTCTTACCCCCGAAAAATAATTGTATATCAATGTGTCATCTTTGGCATTTTAATATTGGCTTTACCCAGAGCATTCTCTGCAATAGCCTGCAAATCAGCCTTTGCAAACTTGCTTTCACCCGCTTCTTCAAGTCTCGCCGGAATATCGTCCGATATATCTCCGAGGCATCTTAAAAGCAGCGGATTGAACTGTCCGCACTCCCCGTTAATAATCATGCTCATTGCCTTTTCGTGAGGAAAGGCAATCTTGTAGCAGCGATTGCTGGTCAGAGCATCATAAACATCGGCAATGGCAACGACCTGAGCCGCAATCGGAATTGCTTCTCCTGACAAGCCGTCAGGATAGCCGCTGCCGTCATATCTTTCATGATGCCACCTGCAAATCTGATAAGCCACCTCTATCAGCCTTTCCGACTGATAAGCCTCAAGCGATTTCAGCATTTCTGCCCCACGAGCCGCATGCTGCTTCATAATTTCAAACTCCTCGCCTGTCAGGCGTCCCGGCTTGTTAAGTATTGACGAAGGAACCGTAATTTTCCCTATATCGTGAAGTGCCGAAGCCGTGCTGATGAGGTTAATATCTATTGACGAAAGATTGTAGTCTTCGCTTATTTCCGCAAGTCTTTCAAGCAGCATACGCGTCAGTACGTTAATATGTATGATATGCGCGCCGCTTTCGCCGTTTCGAAATTCGACAATATGGCTGAGAATTGAAATCATCAGCTTGTTGTCCCGCTCATTTTTATACATCTGGTCAATGACCAAATCTTCAAGCCTTCGCTGCTTTGCATAGAGTGCTATGGTATTCGAGACGCGACGACGCACTATAATCGTATCAAAAGGTCTGCTTATGTAATCCGTTACACCCAGCTCATAAGCCTTTTCGATTATAGTGTTTGAATTCTCGGCGGATATGACAATTACCGCAATACTGTCGAGTAATCCTTTCGCTTTCATCCAGCGAAGTACCTCAAAACCGTCCATACCGGGCATGTTGAGATCCAGTAAAACCAGATGAATGTCATCAGCATTCCGTGAAAGTGCAATTACAGCTTTTTCGCCTGATTCGGCTTGCAGAATGTTGTACTCGTCGGAAAGGATATCGCTAAGCAGCCCTCTGTTAAGAGGCGAATCGTCTACAATCAGAATACCTTTTTCCATGACTACCTCCGGCAAATATTAGAACAGTCGAAATATTATTAATATTAAATTATATTATAATCTCAAACATGTACAATTTGCAACTTTTTTATTAAAAAACCTTTATTTTCTCAGCTGTAATCTGTAGCGTACTGTTGCCTCGCCCATACTGCACGGTTGAAATGCCAATTTTTCAAGCACTCGCCGAGCCGCATGATTTTTTGTCTCTGCCTCCGCCTCTATGAAATGGACACCCTTTTGGTGAAAAGCCCATTCAATCAGGCTTCTGGCAGCTTCAGTCGTGTAGCCCTGACCGGCAAACTCCTCTTGAACTTCAAAGCTTATCTCTGCCATACCCTTTACCGGAGGCCCGCTGAATTTGAGGCTCCCTATGCTTTCATCCGCATCTTCCTGCGGGTCCTCTGCGTCATCCGCCAAGCTCTCCATTCCGGTGTATCTGAGAGAAATCTTCCAATCTGCGTTCCAGTACAAGTCTTTCGGATTTTCCTCCTCGAAATCCGACTCTTCACTCAGAATCGGATGTACCAAAAGGCGCTCCGTATAGAGCAGCGGTCCTGCCTCGGAAGGGAGCAGTCCCCTAAACTCCTCTATCATCTTTGCCTTTGCGTCGTGCTTCAGCTTTTTTAATGCCGCTTCCCGCGCAAGAGCCTCGCTCTTTGTCGCAAAAGTCTCGTAGTAGACCAGCTTCACAGGCCTGCGTGATCTGGTGCAGCGTGAAGCTGAGCCTGCATTGTGCATGGCTTCGCGCCTTGCAAGGTCTGTTGTATATCCGCAGTATATTGAATTATCGCTGCAAAGCAGCATGTATGTGTAATGTGCCATATCTTACCCCAAAGTAGCCAGAAACGCCGCGCCGTAAATTCCTGCATCATTTCCGAGCTGTGCTTTCTCTATTTTTGCCTTTCTGCATGCGTGGAATGCGTATTTTTTGAAGCTTTCTCTGATTTTTTCGAGCATCATCCCGTCTTCGTTCATCACACCACCGCCAAGGACAAAGATTTGCGGATTTACCACGGCCGCCACATTTGCAAGCGCCTTACCGAGATAATCCGCCGCATCGTCAATCGCAGCCATAGCCTTTCCGTTTCCGGATTTTGCATTGGCAAAGACGTCCTTACATGTAAGCCCCGTCATGCCGCTGAGGCTCATCATACCGCCCCTGCCTATTTTGCTTTCATAAAGCCGCACGATTCCTGTCGCCGACGCATACTGCTCTAGGCAGCCGTAATTGCCGCATGTGCAAGGCTCCGACTCTGCATCGTTTACATGCATGTGGCCGATTTCTCCACCCGCACCGGTGCTGCCCTTAAAGATTCTGCCGCCAAGGACTATACCTCCGCCGATTCCTGTCCCGAGCGTTACCATAACCAGGTCCTCATAGCCCCTGCCCGCGCCAAACGCCATTTCGCCGAGTGCCGCCACATTGGCATCATTTCCCGCGCGGGTCTTTAGTCCGCACAGATTTGAAAACTCCTGTTCCACGTTAAAGACTCCCCAGCCGAGGTTTATGCATCTATTCACCGTGCCATCAGGAAGCACCGGACCGGGCACGCCGATTCCAAGTCCGCAGATTTCTCCGCGTTCTACACCGTTTTCGCTGATATCGCGATTGATTGCGCTTACCACATCAGGCAAAATCATTTCACCGCTGTTTTCGGTGTTTGTCCTGATATCAAAGCAGCGCAGCATATTCATCTGCGAACCGTTAACCTCGGCAAAACCGATTTTAACGGTTGTACCGCCCACATCTATTCCGTATGCGTACATTAATTTTCCTCTTGCTTTCCTGCCGTTTTGGCCTAAACGTCAACCTTTCTGCCATTTTACCACTTTTTCTTGAAATTTGCCATAGGGCTGTGTTATAATCGTAAAGGTGCACTTCTCGGTGCCAAAAGCTTAATATGGAGACGTATCGAAGTGGTCATAACG
>DGGP01000148.1 GCA_002392265.1 Firmicutes bacterium UBA3871
ATGCCTACCCGCTTTATCCCCGCTTGCGCGATGGACTGTGCCGTCTCGCGCAGCATGTGAAATACGGGAACAGTCATTTCTCGCGCCACAGCATCGTAGAAGTAGTGGGCTGTGTTGCAGTGCATGACAAGCAACTCCGCACCTGCATCTATGAGGCGCCTACCGCACGCAATAAGCTCAGGCGTCGGATCTGCGCCACCCGAAAGAATAGCCTCGGAGCGGTCCGGTATCTTCGAATCGTTTTCGAGGATTATGTGTATGTGCTCCTGGTCCTTTGATGCGTCCGTAAATTTTATTATTGTTTCAAGGAGCGAGCAGGTAGCCTGCGGCCCCATGCCCCCTATTATTCCAAGCTTCTTTTCCATTTTTTGCCTTCAGTCTTTCTACTCTCCCGCATTCCTTCAAAGCCGAACAGTCTCTATTTATTCATCAGAAACAGCCCCACAAGACAGATAGCAAGCCCTACCACCTTTGTTGCGGTAATCGCCTCGCTGAATAGCATATAGCCGACTGCAACCAGGCAGACTGCAACGATGCCCTGTACACAGATGTTTGCCACATTTATGCTCCAGCCCACTCTGTAGACGTAGATGTTTCCGATTTCCATGAGAATTATCGCAATTCCCATGCAAATCGGCGCCCAGTTCAGCTTTCCCGCCTCCTGTGCAATCGATGTGTCCTTGCCTGAGAACAGGAAAATCATAGCGCATGTGACAGCCGCAATTATGTATGTAACCGTGCCGCTAAAGAACGGATTGAGCCCGCCCGGAACGGACTTTGCGCATATGTGATAGAACACGTTTCCGCAAACCACAACTATAACCGGTAACCAATAAGTGAGATTCATTTTCTACCTCTTTCGTCTTTTTACTTTACTCGTACATTTAATCACACCTGCCGCATAAATTCAATAGCCTCGCGAAGCTTTGCAGCATCGGTAATTTCGTTTACTCCGCGGCGAAGCGAAGCCGCACCGTGCACACCCTTTGTGTACCAGCCCACATGCTTTCGCATTTCGCGCACTGCGGCATATTCGCCCTTGAAATCTATACTCATCTCAAGGTGGCGAAGCATTGTGTCAATCCGTACATCGCGCGTTGGCGGGGCATAGGTAAAAGGCTTTGCCTTTTCACTGTTTGAGCCACTCATGCCCTGCAAATCGCAGTGCTGCCCATGTTCAAGTTCAAAGCACGCGCTGCGCACCTTTTCCTCGCCAAGCTTTGCAAGCTCTGCACCGCTCGGTCTCCCCAGAGCCTCCCAGAGAGCGTTTGCCTCCGCAAAGATCCATGGATTCCCGAGGCTGCCCCGCGCTATCATCACCAGATCGCAGCCGGTATGCGCCATAATCGCCAGCGCATCGGCGCCACTAAAGACATCGCCGTTTGCGATGACAGGGATATTCACAGCTTCCCTGACCTCCCTGATGATGTCCCAGTCAGCCTTTCCGCTGTAATATTCCTCGCGCGTGCGCCCGTGAATCGCAATTGCTGCCGCCCCGGCTTTTTCGAGGCGTTTTGCGAGGCTCACCGCGTTTATGCTTTCCTGATTAAAGCCCTTGCGCATCTTTACGGTCACAGGCTTCACACGGCTGTTTTGCATAGCAGCAGACCTATTTTCTTCTGTAATGCCGCTGCCTGATTCAGGACTTCCGGATTTTGCGCCGGCTACCGCCGCCGCGACCAGCTCCGCTGCGAGGCCCTCATCGCGCATAAGCGCGGAACCTTCGCCGTTTTTTACAATCTTTGGTACGGGACAGCCCATATTTATATCAAAACTGACATTATTCCTTGGGCTGAGCGCCTTTGTCGCAAACTCGAGCATCTCGGGCTCGCTCCCGAAAAGCTGGTACGCTGCCGGCGCTTCGCCCGGCAGCAGCTTCAGTAGCCTTTCCGTATTTTTGTCTTTATAATAAAGTCCCTTGCATGAAACCATTTCCGAATATACCATCGCCGCTCCCTGCTCGGACGCGAGCAGCCTTACGGGGGCATCGGTGATGCCCGCGAGCGGCGCGAGTATGAACGGATTCGCAAGTTCTATGTTTCCTATTTTCATCATAATTCTTTGATAAACTTCCAAAGCTTCAATTCCCCTGCTCCCGTTTCCCTCATTACAAAGCCGTCTTCCTTAAAGCCCTGCTTTTTCCAAAACTTAATCCCCGGCTCATTCACATCATATGCCGAAAGCTTTATAAACTTATAACCAAGCTTTCGCGAAACAGAGTATAACACATCCATGATACCGGCCGCAAGTCCTACTCCGTGGACCTCGTTTTCGAGTATTAGCCACCCGATATACACATATTCCTCTGTAGGGTACCCCATTACCAAATCCACAATCGCAAGGCACCTCCCAAATCGCGGCTCCGGTTTTCCCTTACTTTCCACAGGTTCACTCGGTGTCATATCAAACGCACCGTCCCCTGCCGTATCAGCACAATCATCATCCGCAGCCAAATACCGCTCGTCATCGTCAAAGATTCCAAAGTAGAGCTTTGACTCCGCAGGCATCCCCTTTGGCAGGAGATACCTGTCCTTCCTGATTTCCATCGCATCCTGCGGGCAATACGGATACGGATGCTCCGCATCCGGCTCCTTTACTTCCATCCCCTCTACGGTGCTGTAGAAATAGGTGTTCCCCTCCCTCAGTCTGATTTCATCCTTTTGATTATCGTCATCTATATCTCTGTACACCAGCCCCAGCTTTGCATACAGTTCTTTTCGCAATTCATTTATATATTCTTCTCTCATTATCATTCCATAATTCTATTTTTGGGGTTGTATGCCTTTTGGGGACATTTTTACTCTCAAGGCATACTCTTATTTCTATTATTTGCCATACTTTATAACTTTTGTAATTTTTCTGCTCTGTTTTGCCTGTTTCCCGACATTTTTCGCTGTTTTTCACCATTTTTGTATGCCTTTTTAGGGCATTTTCACTCTCAAGGCATACTCGAAGCTTTTCAGCCTGCAAAACCCGTACCGAGGCAAATCTCCTTCTCGCTTCGCCGAGTTCGGATGCGGCGTGCCGGCCGAAGCGATGGCAATGTCCACCGAGCCGAGCAAGAGTTTTGGCAAGCGGGAGCAGCCGGGCTGCGCACGCAACGTCACGAATGTTTGAAGGGTTTTCGCTCGTAGAAAACCCTGAGTTTTCGTGACGTTCCAAAACTTGTGAGGCGAGGTTTGACAGTGGCTCGCTGAGGGAAAAGCCCCACAGCCGGACTCGGCGGAGCGAGGGGGGTATTTGCCGCAGCCGGTGCAATGGATTTTGCAGCCGGTGCAAAGCCGCTGCGAAGGCTCCGCAGCCGGACCTTAAAAAAGGGACGACCACGAGGTCGTCCCCTAAAATTCCGTAATACCGATGCTGTGTCGTCACAGCCGATTGATGCTGTGTCATCACAGCCGGTTATTCGTGGTTTTTAGAAACCGGAGCACTGTCCAAAGAAGTAGTAACCCAGTGGAGTGTAGTAGATACCATCAAGGCCTTCAGCTACCATCTTTGTATTTACATAGAAGTAAATAGGAGCGAGAACGGAATCTTCACCGATGAGGATATCCTCAGCCTGGTGCATGTAATTCATTCTGTCTGCTGCTACGTCAGTGGTCTTTGCCTTCTTTACGAGTGCATCGTATTCAGGGTTAGCATACTGAGCGTCGTTGTTTCCGCCGCCTGTCATCCACATATCGATGAAGGACATTGGATCGTTGTAGTCTGCAATCCAGCCGTTACGAGCGATGGAGTAATCTCCGTTCTTTCTTGTATCAAGGAATACAGCCCAATCCTGGTTGTTCAGGGAAACTGTTACGCCGAGCTCTGTCTGCCACATGTTCTGGAGAGCTTCGCCGATAGCCTTGTGGTTGTCGTTGGTGTTGTAGAGGTATTC
>DGGP01000074.1 GCA_002392265.1 Firmicutes bacterium UBA3871
AAGAAGGAAGAGAACTTTGCAGAGGAAGTTGCAAAGCAGATGGGCGGAAACTAAAATACGTACAAATTACGCACAAATTAAGCGTTCAAGCGGACCCGATTTCGGGTTCGCTTTTTTATTTGCACCGTCAGTCTCATTGTGTTAAAATTCAAAAATAAAGGGATAAAAAACTATACGAGGTGAAATATGATTATTCGTAAAAGTACTTGTAAAATCGCAGTAATCCAGGGCGCACCGGTCATGTTCGACAAGGATGCCTGCGTAAAAAAGACGATAAAGCTGATAAATGAATGCGCCGAAAAGGGAGCTGAGCTCATCGTATTTCCGGAGCTTTTCATACCGTGCTATCCGTACGGAATGACATTTGGTTTTACGGTAGGCGCGCGCACATCTGACGGCCGCAAGGACTGGAAGCTTTATTATGACAATTCCATACTGGCTGACGGGCCCGAAATGGCTGAAATCGTTAAAGCGGCAAAGGATAACAAGGTCTACGTCAGCATCGGATATTCTGAAGTCGATCCGGTCACAGCCACACTATACAATTCAAATATGATGATTTCGCCGGAGGGCGAAAAGATGAACCACCGCAAGCTGAAGCCGACCGGCAGCGAGCGCGTGGTATTCGGCGATGCCGACAGAGACTATTTTCCGGTTATGGACACTCCTTGGGGGCCAATGGGCTGTCTAATCTGCTGGGAAAGCTATATGCCGCTGGCGCGAGTAGCGCTGTATCAGAAGGGCATAAGCCTCTATATTTCCGCAAATACCAACGACAACGCCGAGTGGCAGGACACTGTTCGCCACATCGCAATCGAAGGCCACTGCTACTTCATCAACTGTGATATGTTCTTCACAAAAGACATGTATCCGCAAGGCTTAAGCGAGCCTTCAAAGGCGGAAATTGCAAAGCTTCCGGACATCGTCTGCCGAGGCGGCAGCAATATTATCGATCCGTTTGGCCATGTTGTGGGCGAAACGATATGGGACAAGGAAGGCATCATCTTTGCCGAGCTTGATATGGAAAAGGTTCCTGCAAGCCGAATGGAACACGATGTCTGCGGCCACTACGCCCGTCCCGACGCACTAAAGCTCACCATCGACGACCGCTAATTTGGGGACAGGCACCAAATTGGAAAAAAGGCGAATTTGGGGACAGGCACCAAATTGGAAAAAAGGCGAATTTGGTGCCTGTCCCCAGATTAGCCTTTAGAATGTGAGGTAAGGAAAATGAAACCGGAAATTATAAATGCTCTGGAATTACCGGAAAGGCTCCTGCCTTTCTTTGAAGACTATCATAAGTTCCTAATGGAAAAAGACCCGCAGCTCAGAAAGTTTCTGATCATGCAAAGCTTTGACGACGAGACCGAGCATTTGCACGAAAAATACGGTGAAGGCGGCATCTACATTGTTAATGTAGATGGTAAAGATGTCGGCTGCATCGCATTTAAAAAGCTCGATGAAACGACCTGCGAGGTAAAACGGGTTTTCCTGTATGACGAATACAGGGGTCTTGGCATAGGCCGCAGTATGATGGACAGAATAATAACGGATGCGAGAGCAAAGGGATATAAAACAATGCTTCTTGATACTCTTCCGAATTTAACGGATGCGCTCGAACTCTACGAGAAAATCGGATTTAAACCCACTGAAAAATACAATGATAATCCTCTCGATTACGCAATATTCCTGAAGCTGGAGCTTTAAAACAAACCAAAAGCAAATTAATACAAAATATATTTCAGTGTGTCAAAGAATTAACAGAATAATATTGCACAAAAATTGTTTCGATGATATAATAAAAGAACAAAATATTTTGTAAAAAAAGGAGAGTATATCTTATGAACAGCAATTTCCCAAATTATGCTGAGCGTATGGACAACTTAAATGCGTCCGCGATCAGAGAAATCTTAAAGCTTGCTGCAGGCGGAAACATTATTTCCTTCGCCGGTGGTCTGCCTTCACCTGAATCGTTCCCACTCGAGGACATCAAAAAGGCAATCGACATCGTAATGAAGGAAGAGGGTCCACAGGCACTCCAGTATTGCTCCACAGAAGGACATCCGGGCCTCAGAGAAAAGCTCTTAAAGAGAATGGCTGAGCACAACGGAATCAAGGGCCAGACTATGGACAACATCATTCTGGTTAACGGTTCCCAGCAGGGTCTCGACCTCGCAGGAAAGATCTTCCTCAACAAGGGCGATGTAGTATTCGTAGAAGAGCCTACTTACCTCGCAGCTATCAATGCTTTCAAGGCTTACCAGGCAACAGTTATCGGCGTTCCTACAGATGAAGACGGTATCATCCCTGAGGAACTCGAAAAGATGCTCAAAAAGTATCCTAATGCAAAGCTTCTCTATGTAATTCCTGATTTCCAGAACCCTACAGGAAAGACTATGACATACGAGAGAAGAAAGGGCCTCATCGAAGTAGTTAACAAGTATCCTATCGTAGTTCTCGAAGATAACCCTTACGGCGAACTCAGATACACAGGCGAAATGGTTCCTTCCATCAAGACTCTCGATACTATGGACAAGGTTGTGTACATGTGCACATTCTCCAAGGTTCTCGCTCCTGGATTCCGTCTTGGCTGGATGACAGGAAAGAAGGAAATCATCACAAAGATCGCAGTTGCAAAGCAGGCTACTGACCTCCAGTCAGGTACTTTCGCACAGCACGTTTGCAACAAGTATCTCGAACTCTTCGACCTCGATGCACACATCAAGGAAGTTATGGAAATCTACGGACACAGAAGAGCAGTTATGCTCGACGCACTCAAGAAAGAGATGCCTGAAGGTGTATCCTGGGTTGTTCCTGAAGGCGGCCTCTTCCTGTGGCTCCAGCTTCCTGAAGGCATTGATGCCGGCGAAGCTCTCAAGGAATGCATCAAGAACGGCGTAGCATACGTTCCTGGCGCTCCATTCTATGCATCAGAAGAAACAGCAAAGGTTAACACAGCTCGTTTCAACTTCTCATTCGTAGATGATGATACACTCCGCAAGGGTGTAAAGGCTTGTGCAGACACACTTAAGACGTTCTTAAAGTAATACCGGATTAAAATCCGATTGGGAAAGCGTTAATAAAACTTAGATATCTTACACCGACGCCGGATAGCAATATTCGGCGTCATTTTCTTTTTAGACTCCCCCAAAAACCACCTCAAAAAAACAAAAGCCCCTGCGTCTGCAGGGACTAAAAAATTACAAATTGCTGTGAATCCAAATAATCTGTGCTTCGGTTTTCGCCGGATTAACCCAGCGTTCCAGCTCTGCGGCCCGGAACGAAATTGAATCGCCCTTTTTTACGCGATACTCGGAGAGGTCATTAAGCGTGAAGAGGACTTCTCCCTTCACCACAAAGACCACATCGTTGCCCGACTTTTGATGCTGCAAGCCTTCAGCCGTGCCGCCGCCCGGCTTTACATACACCTCCGCCACTTTGAAGTAGGGACTTTCAGCACCGTCAAGCAAGCGATAATCGCATCCCGCCGATTCCGCCGAAACTACCCGGCCCTGCCCCTTTTTCACAAGCGCCGCAGCAGTGGCCACAAGCTCTGACGCTTCCTCGCCGTAGAATGCAGTGAGCTTTTGCAGCGCATCCCGCGTGATGTTGCATTTCCCCTGCTCCATGCGGCTTAAGTAAGACGGCGAAATCCCAATTTCTCTGCTTACCTCAGTCAGCGTCAGACCTCTGCTGACTCTGAGGTTGTGAAGCTTGCTGCTGTAATCACCCGCGCCGCCGCGCCTTTTCTCGGACACGAGCTTTTTTATGAAGGAAATGCTCATACCCTCGGAAGAGTAGGAAACGATTTTCCGCAAAAGCTCTATATCATCCGAATCAAAATAGCGATAGTTGTTTCCGGAGCGTTTGGATGTAAACAGACCTGCCCGCTCCCAGTTCCTGATGGTAGCGGGAACGACACCGACAGCATCGGCTGCTTCTTTAATATTGAAACGGATATAATCCATATTTTTCATAATGCTTACCCCATTTTCAGGTTCTGACTGCTGCTGTTTCCGATTTCGAAAAATATTTTAGCATACTTTTCACATAAAAGACACATTAATTACACCAAAACAAACGAATTAGTATTATAATATTAGGGTATTAATATTAGAGTATTAAAAGAAAAATTTTGGATAATATATCCAAACTAATTTAAACTAAGGGGGAATTAAAAATGGATAACGAAAACCAAAATTATCAGAGTACCGATCAGGGGCCGCAGTACGGAGGCTTTCAGTCAACCTACTCGGGCGAAATGCCAAAAAGCGAAATCGGAGACATGGCAGCAGAGATGCCCAAAAAGGTAAAGCATACCTTCAGGGAGGGGACGCTTGCACGTAAAATAGCAGTACTGCTCGTTGCAGCGCTGCTCTTCGGAGGCATATCCGGCGCAGCATTTTCCGTTTCAAGCCACTACGTAAAGCAGCACTACGGCGATGACAACCTTGCAATCAGCACTGTCACACCGGTTTCCGGCGGTGGCAGCGGCGGCGAGGCGAGCGTTGCGGATGTTGTTAAAAACGCGATGCCGTCGGTAGTTGCAATTACAAACAAAGGGGTAACGGAGCTTCGCACATTTTTCGGAACCTTCCAGCAGGAAAGTGAGTCAAGCGGCTCGGGCGTAATCATCGGCCAGAGCGACGAGCAGATTTATATCGTTACAAATTACCACGTCGTTTCGGGCAGCAATCAGCTGACTGTAGTCTTTGACTATGACGGAACTCAGGCAGACATGGGCGAAGCAGTCCCGGCACCTGCAGTTATAAAGGGCTATGATTCCTCGCGCGATGTGGCCGTAATCGCTGTAAACATCAGCGACGTAAAGAAAGACACTCTTGAAAACATAAAGGTTGCAACGCTCGGCGAGTCATCGGATATTGTGCTCGGCCAGCAGGTTGTTGCAATCGGCAACGCCCTCGGATACGGCCAGTCCGTCACCGTAGGCTATATAAGCACACTGCCAAGGACCCGCACGCTTTCGGGTACCGACGGCACAACAGTTACGGGCAAGTACCTTCAGACAGATGCAGCCATCAACCCGGG
>DGGP01000086.1 GCA_002392265.1 Firmicutes bacterium UBA3871
AAAAGGCGAATTTGGTGCCTGTCCCCAAATTGGAAAAGTAGGAGTAATGATGAAAGTACTGGTAACGGGAGGGCTCGGCTTTATAGGGAGCCATACCTGCGTTTCGCTCATGGAGAGCGGCTATGACGTGGTTATAGCAGACGATCTTTCAAACAGCAGTGCTGATGTTCAGGAAAGAATCGCGAAAATTGCAGGTAAAACGCCGGCATTTTACAAAGCGGATGTTACCGATCAGGCAGCGATGGAAAGGCTTTTTTCGGCTGAAAAGCCGGAGGCGATAATCCACTTCGCAGGCTTCAAATCGGTTCCGGAGTCGGTCGAAAATCCGCTGAAATATTACGCAAATAACGTGGGCTCGACCCTCGTTCTTTGTGCGCTGATGAAGCGATTCGGTACGCGCTTTATCATCTTCAGTTCATCCGCAACCGTCTACGGTGACAATGAAATCCCTTACCGCGAGGACATGGAGCCTTGCCGGGCGACAAATCCTTACGGCAGGACAAAGGCGATGAGCGAAGAAATCATCAGAGACTTTGCGGCAAGCGAGGGCGGCAGGCATAAAGCAGCGCTTCTCAGGTACTTCAACCCTGTGGGCGCTCATGAAAGCGGCCTGCTTGGCGAAGACCCGCGCGGCGTGCCGGGCAATCTGATGCCTTACATTCAAAGGGTTGCGGCGGGCAAGCTTCCTTGCCTGACTGTCTACGGCACAGACTATCCGACCGTCGACGGGACCGGAGTGCGCGACTACATCCACGTGATGGATCTCGCACAAGCCCACGTTGCGGCACTTCGAAAGCTCGAAGCAGAGCAGCCTGCAGCAGGCGCCGGCCGTGGAGACAGCGAAAGCACATATATTTACAATATCGGGACCGGGCGCGGAACAAGCGTGCTTGAGATGATTCAAGCATTTGAAAGAGCGACCGGAGTTCACATCGAATACAAGGCGGGCCCTCGCAGGGCGGGCGACCTGCCTGAATATTATGCCTGTGCGGATCTCGCAGAAAAGGAGCTTGGCTGGAAGGCCAAAAGAAGCGTTGAAGACATGTGCAGAGATGCATGGAACTGGCAGAAAAACATAAAATAAACGTAGGATGGGAGAAATTTATGGAAAGCGTAAAGGAGCAGAAAGAGTTTTCGGTGTGGTTTGGGGACAATGTCCCCCAATCGGAAAAAATTGAAGAGGCCAGAGCGGCACTCGAAAAGCTGGGCTCGGGAGAGATGGAATTCAGCGGCTGGGTAGGACTGCCCGCTGACAGAGACATAGCCGAGATGAAGCGAATCAGGGATGCGGCAAAAAGAATCAGGGCAATCAGTCAGATTCTGATAGTTGTCGGCATCGGCGGGTCATACCTCGGTGCAAAGTCTGTCATAAAGGCGCTGAGTCCAAACTCGCTGATATATCCGGTCAGAGGCTGCAAAATTGCATCCGATGAGACGAAAATATTCTTTGCGGGCTGCAACCTTTCGGCGCAGTACCATGAAAATATCCTTGAAATGATAAAGCATTACGAGACGAGTATCTGCGTTATTTCAAAGTCGGGCACGACGACCGAGCCTGCTGCGGCTTTTGAAATCTTCAAACAGGCTCTCGTCGAAAAGTACGGCGCGACAGAAGCACGCACCAGAATTTATGCGATTACAGGCGGCCGCGACAGCTTGCTCGCGAAGGAAGCAGCGCGCGAAGGCTATGTGACGTTCGCCGTTCCCGAAGATGTGGGCGGCAGATATTCTGTCCTCTCGCCGGTAGGGCTGATCCCTATTGCGGTAGCGGGAATCGATACGGAAGCCCTGCTCGACGCAGCGGAAGAGATGAGACAGAAGTATTTCGGAAGTGGCAGCGCTGACGGTGCCGGGGAGGTTTTGGCTTATGCGATGGCGCGTCACCGTATGGCGACACTTCGCAAAAAGGGCGGCTGGCCAAAGACCGTCGAAGTTTTCGAATACTACGAGCCGAGACTTTCGGCCTTTGCGGAGTGGTTGAAGCAGCTTTTCGGCGAATCCGAAGGCAAGAAGGGCAAGGGAATATTCCCTGCTTCGCTGGCCTTTAGTACGGACCTGCATTCGATGGGGCAGTTTTTGCAGGAAGGCAGGCAGATCTTTTTCGAGACGCTGCTCGATGTAAGGGACAGCGGACACGACCTGACCGTTCCGGAAAATGCGGCAAGCAGTCTGGCGGGGAAAAGCATGAATGAAATCGAAAGGGCCGCAACCGAGGGCGTCATCAGGGCTCACGAAGCTGCGGGAATTCCTGTGATTCGTATAAATATCCCTGATTTTTCGGAGAATTCGATCGGTAAAATGATATACTTCTTTGAAGTAAGCTGCGCCATCTCCTCGATGCTGTTTGGAGTAAATCCGTTCAATCAGCCGGGAGTGGAGGCGTACAAGGCAGAAATGAAGGCGGAGCTTTCAAAGGCGAAATAGATATATACAAATAGATATATAATAGATATATAGATGTAATGAAAACGAACAGGAGAAAAACTATGGCAAGGAAAACCGCAATTTTACTTTTGGTGTGCCTGATGGCATTTATGACGGCGGCCTGCGGCGGTGGTGCAGCAGCGCCTGCAGGCGATAGCTCGCCTGATTATGAAGAAATTTACGACCCCGTTTTAAGGCTCATGTACGACACAATAATGTGCGATCCGTCAACCTACGAGTTTGATGACGGAACAATGGGTATTTGGGAGTCCACAAACTGGCTTGACGTAAGAATCGAAGCACTGATGTCGGTGGGATACACCATGAAGGATTTGAATGGCGATGATATTCCGGAGCTTTTAATATGTGCAACCAATGCTTATGATAACGAAAGTCACGAGGGCAGAAACATTCTTGCCATGTATACGATAAGTGACGACGAGCCGCAGCTTGTTATAGAAGGCACTGCAAGGGATGCATACGCACTTCTCGGGGATGGCAGAATCTACAATATCGGTTCGGGCGGTGCCGCATATGCGATTTACGGTACATACGAGCTTTCCGAAGATGGGCTGGAGCTCAAGCCGCTCGATTATTACTTCTCCTATCTCGATCCGGAAGAACCTGCTGAGGATTTCGAGGATATGTGCTTTTACCACAATACAACAGGTATCTGGGGCGAGGATGGTATGGATGAAGAAATATCCGAGCTCGATTTTGTTACAAACGGAGAAGCGCTCGAAAATCTGATCGAGGTGCTCGAGGTTAAAGATTTCCTCGATTATGCACTTGATAAAAACCTTGATACCACAATGGAGGACGAGGGCTTTATAGTAAGGGCTGACTGGGCAGAAGACGTTCTTGCCGACCTGGGAGGCGAGTTTATAGAATATATCAGCGATGAGCCTGACACTGTTCAGGTAGTGTTCGGACCTTCAGGCTTTGCAAGGGTTTACGATTTCACGCTGCTTAATCTGACCCTTGAGGACATCGACGACGAGGGCAATGTCACCTATGATGTTGAGGAAGTATACAAGCTGGAAGAACTGACGGCAGCAGAACCTCTCTGCGCGGATATGCCAATGATTCCGGATGCGGTTCCAAACAGCGGTGTTAAATATACCGACGAAGCAGGCGTAGACCACTACCTTGCATTAAACCAGTCCGGCTATGACGGGTCCCTTTTCTTCACAGAATTCGAATTCTAGGCGAATCTGGGGACAAGGCGAATCTGGGGACAGGCACCAAATTGGAAAAAAGGCCAATTTGGTGCCTGTCCCCAGATTGACAAAAAATCCAATTTAGGGACAGATCAGAGCCAAATAAAGTCTACTTTGTGAAAAAAATGTTTATTTTTGCTAAAAAATCAAAAATAGGTCTTTACTTATGTTCAATATGTGCTATAATTAAGTTAAAGTTTTAACAAGTCAATCGGCGCACGGGTAGTTTTGAACACTCAAAGCGCGTAATTATGAAGGTTTTTAGGAGGATTTAAACATGAAAATTGGTGTACTCGGTTCCGGTACTATGGGCGCAGGCATTATCCAGGTTCTCGCACAGAATGGTTACGATGTAGCTTTCAGAGCTCGCAGACAGACTTCAATCGACAAGGGTCTTGCAACAGTAACAAAGAACCTTGATAAATTAGTAGCAAAGGAAAAGATTGCTCAGGCTGACAGAGATGCTGCTCTTGCAAGAGTTACTTGCTCAACAGACATCAACGTTATCGCTGACTGCGACATGATTATCGAAGCTGCTACAGAAGAAATGGAAGCAAAGAAGGCTCTCTTCCAGGAGCTCGACGCTCTGGTAAAGCCGGAAGCAATTATTGCAACTAACACTTCTTCCCTTTCCATCACTGAAATCGCTGCTTGCACAAAGAGACCTGACAAGATCATCGGCATGCACTTCTTCAATCCTGTTCCTATGATGAAGCTGGTAGAGGTTATCAAGGGTCTTGCTACTTCCGAAGAGACAAGAGACACAGTAGTTAAGATGGCTCAGGGACTCGGCAAGACTCCTGTAGAGGTTAACGAGGCTCCTGGTTTCGTTGTAAACCGTATCCTCATTCCTGAAATCAACGAAGCTATCGGCATCCTCTATGATGGCGTTGCTACAGCAGAGGGCATCGACGAAGCTATGAAGCTTGGTGCAAATCACCCAATGGGACCTCTCGCACTCGGTGACCTCATCGGACTCGACGTTTGCCTGGCTATCATGAACGTACTCTACACTGAATACGGCGATCCTAAGTATCGTCCACATGTACTTCTGAAGAAGATGGTAAGAGCAGGAAAGCTCGGCCGCAAGACAGGCGAAGGTTTCTACAAGTACGAGTAATTCATACTGAATGCAAACAAAGCACAATCAAAATCCCGACGGTTTTCCGCTGGGATTTTTTTATTGCCCCGGAGCTCATATCCACTTGATATCAGAACAAAAAATAATTATAATTGCATATGACATTGTTATTACGGAGGAAAAATCTGTGAAAAAGTTTATTTATATCATTTTGGCCATCGCCTTGACTTTGGGCAGCCTCTCAGGATGCGGGACTGCTGCGCAGCCGGCCGATTCATCGCCCGAAACGGATTCCATAAGCATTGTAGCCACTGTTTTTCCCGCCTACGACTGGACAGAAAACATCCTGGGTGATAACCCCGCAGGCGCAGAGGTTACGCTGCTGGCCGGAAACGGCACAGACCTTCACAGCTACCAGCCGACAGCGGAAGATATAATGAAGATTTCAACCTGCGATCTTTTTATATATGTTGGCGGCGAATCCGACAAATGGGTTGACGACGCGCTCAAAAATGCCGTAAACGAAGATATGACGGTAATCAGCATGATGGAGGTCCTGGCCGACGCATTAAAGGAGGAAGAGCTGATCGAAGGCATGCAAGAGGAGAAAGACAGCGATGAAGCCGCAGACGAGCCCGAATACGACGAGCACGTATGGCTTTCGCTCCGAAATGCCGCAGCATGTGTAAAGAGCTTTTCACAGGCAGTTCAGGAAATCGACAAGCCTAACGCCGCCATCTACAAGGCAAATGCCGAAGCCTACATTTCTCAGCTCGAAGAACTGAACGAAAGATACGAGCAAGCGGTAGACGCAGGCTCACGCAAGGTTATTCTTTTCGGCGACCGCTTTCCGTTCCGCTACATGGTGGAAGACTACGGCCTCGACTACTACGCGGCTTTTGCAGGCTGCTCTGCCGAAACCGAAGCAAGCTTTGAAACCATCACCTTCCTTTCACGCAAAGTTGATGCACTGAAGCTTCCGGTGGTGCTGACCATTGAAGGCGGGGATCCGAGAATTGCCGAGACGATAGTGAAGAATACAAGAACCCACAATCAGCAAATCCTCACAATGGACTCGCTCCAGACGACTACGGCAGCAGATATCGAAGGCGGTGCGACATATCTGAAATCTATGGAAAACAATCTGATAGTGTTAAAAGAGGCACTCAGATAAAAATGTAAAGGCCCCGAGCTTACGCTCGGGGCTCTATTGAATTTAGAGTGTTTATTTGTCAAATCTACATCTAATTTCCGTCTAATTATTTTCCAGCTCACGATCCTTTGCCATAAAGAAAATGGCAATTGTATCCGGGCCGACATGGCTGCCTGTGCAGAAATCGTAGGTGGTATTTATGAACTCTTTAACTGTAATTCTCTTTTGAACCTCCTCCATAATATAGAGAGATTCTTCATAAGCATCCGCATGCGCAATACCCACAATCTGATTTTCCGGTTCCACAATATTGCCGCACATCAAATCAATCAGAGTATTGAGCGCAGCCTTTCTGCCGCGACACTTCTTAAATTGGACGATATACCCGTCCTTGTTTCCGACCAAAATCGGCTTTATGTTCAGTATACTGCCGACTACAGCCTTCGTTCCGCTGATTCTGCCCGTTTTCGAGATATATTTCAAATCTCCGACCGTAAAGACGCCGTTCATCCTTGGAACGTAGCTTTCAAGCAGCTCCGCAGCCTTGCCTATATCCATGCCGATTTCACGCATTTCTGAAGCATAAATCGCCAAAATACCCTGCCCCAGCGATGCGTTTAATGCATCGATAAGCCTGATTTTGCGTGAGTCTCCGCAGTCCTTCAGAACCGCTTCGGCTGCAATCCTGGCGGAATTGTAGGTTCCGCTGATGTTCTTGCTTAGCGAAAAATACAGTATGTCAGACCCGGCATCGGTGATTTCTCTAAAGAGATTTTCAAACTCACCGGTGCTGACCAGCCCAGTCTTTACCTCGATTCCGTTTCTCATCGAGTCGTAATAGGCTTTACCCTTTTTGCGTTCCTGCTCGGGTGAAAGCTCTGGATCAAAGCAGACGAGAGGCTCATCGTTTACGTAATTGACAAATGAAATAACACGGATATTGTACTTTTTAACCAGCTCAGCGGGTATGTTCGCCGCTGAATCTACCACTATTTCAAACATTAGTACCCTCCTTTGCACCCTTTCCTTTTAAACATATCGATTTCCCCTCAAAAGCGATACAAGAGATATATTACCTCATTATGCCGACACTTGCAAGGAAAATTGACATAACCCTGCGTTTGTTGTAAAATATTAAATTGGTTAAATAGCGGAAAAACAACAAGGGAAAGAGGTTTTGAGATGAGTCGTGTAGACAGAGAAAAGAAAGCTGCGGCGGTCAGAGAATACAAAAAGCGCCACGCGCAGGAGCTTGCAAAGGAAAGCAGAAACGAAAAGAAGGTTTTCGTAAAGACATTTTGCATTTTTCTGGCTATTTTTATTGCGGTGCTGACACCGGTTTGCAGCCTCACAAATAAAATTGCAGATTTTAATCCGTTCGGCGACGATAATGTCGCGCTCGAGGATGAGCTTCCGGTTCTGGTGGATCCGGAAAGCCCGTTCTTCCAGGCATTCACCGAATCCAAAAAGATAAATGTGCTCCTAATGGGCGTAAATCCGCCACTGACGGACACAATCATGCTGGTATGCTTTGACAAAAAGTACCAGAAGGTAGACATTATCTCCGTTCCGCGTGATACCTACTATCACCGCGAAGGGTATGAAGGCGCTGCTGAGGGCAAAATCAATGCCGCATACAAGGGCAACCCTCTCAACACAGCCTATGCAGTAAGCGATGTGCTTCAGGGCATACCTATCAACTATTACGCCGTTGTTGAGTATGACGATGTTGAAAAAATCGTGGACGCTGTAGGCGGAGTTCCGATGGATATCGAAAAGGACATGAACTACGAAGATCCTTACGACAAACCGCCGCTGTCCATCCACATAAAGGCCGGTCAGCAGGTGCTCGATGGTGCTACATCGGTCAAGTTCCTCAGATACCGCAAGGGCTATGCTGAGGGCGACCTCGGGCGCGTAAAGGCCCAGCAGGTTTGGGTAAAGAGCGCCATCAAGCAGACACTGTCTCTGGGGCTGGGCATGATTGACATTGCCAAGCTTGCCTGCCAGGAGCTTGACAGTGACATCACAGTCGGCGCAGCAGTTTCAATCGCAAAGGCGGCAGTGGGCATGAGCTCGGAAAACATCACGACCTACACGATGCCGTACACGCCGCAGTCCACAGCACCTTACTATGTCTTCCCAAAGACGGAGGAAATAGAACAGATGCTTACTGAAATCTACCAGATACCTGTGGAGGAGACATCGGATGCTGCAATTGAAGCAGAGTAGTCAGGCAGGTATGGATAGGGAAAAGAAAAACAGAAAAAGAGGGATAGATATGAAAAAGGGATGTTTTGGTAAAATCGCCGCTTGTGCGCTGGCGCTGATGATGACGCTTTCTGTTTCGGGCACAGCTTATGCTGCAGACATCAGCTTTACCGATGTGGAAAGCACGCATTGGGCAAAGTCGAATATCGACTTTGCGGTGGAGAAGGGGATAGTAAACGGTTATTTCGACAGTTATTCGAACACTTATACATTCAGACCCGATAATTCGGTGACATACGAGGAAGCAACGGCAATGCTCTGGCGTGCGCTTGTGGCTGCCGGCGTGGTGACTGAAAACGAAGAGGCAGCGACTGCTGCAGTGGAAAAGTTCGCCGCGCAGATGACTTCCGCAGGAATTGCGTCCTGGGCGCAGAGCTATGTGGCACGTTTCATGGATATGGGGATTATCGGTGAATCTGAGCTTGCACGCTTCGTCGGCGAGGGTGGTGTCGGTCACCCGGCACCGCGCGAAACTGTGGCCCTCTGGACTGCAAAGGCTCT
>DGGP01000031.1:0-973 GCA_002392265.1 Firmicutes bacterium UBA3871
GTCGTGCTGCCGGGCGAGGAGATGAATCTCTTCCTTGTAAAAGAAGGAAAAGAAAGCAATCAGGCGGTTGCTTATCTCGACGACGGAACCATGATTGTTGTTGAGGACGGCAGACGCTATATAGGCAAGAACATGGTCTGCACGGTTTCGAGCGTGCTCCAGACAGCTGCGGGCCGCATGATTTTCGCTAAAGCGCAAAGAGTAATTGAGTAAAATCGGGTAAAAAGATGTTCAACGGAAAGAAAGTAGCAGTTATTATCGCCGCCGGGGGCTCGGGCTCCCGGCTCGGCGCGGATATGCCAAAGCAATTTATCAGTATCGGTGGAAAGCCGATGCTTAGAAAGACTGTGGATGTGTTCGATGCAAATGTTTATATTGACGGTATTTGCGTTGTAACAAACAGAGATTATGTGGAGCTGACCAGGCGCATGCTGAAAGACATTGCAAAGCCTCTGACCGTCATGACCGGCGGCAAGCATCGTCAGGATTCTGTTTCCAACGGTCTCCGCGGTATAGCAAACGATATGCCGGACTATGGGCTGGTTTTGATTCACGATGCAGCGAGACCTTTCGTGACGGACTACATCATCGAGGACTGCCTGAAGCACGCCGACTCGGTAGGCGCTGCGGTTGCAGGTGTGCCGGTAAAGGACACAATCCGCTATATAGGCATGACTCTCGAGCGAAAAGACCTCACGATGGTACAGACGCCGCAGGGCTTCAGACGATCGGTGATTGAAAAGGCCTACCAAAGAGCTTACTCGGACAGCTACTACGGAACTGATGACGGCGGCATCGTCGAGAGACTCGGCATGCAGGTGGCTATTTCCGCCGGCGATTATGCGAACATCAAGATTACGACAAGAGAGGACTTACCTATGGATAGAAGAGCGGGCACAGGTTTTGATGTGCACAGGCTTGCCCCCGGCAGACCGTGCATCCTCGGCGGAGTAAATGTGCCGTTTGAAAAAGG
>DGGP01000031.1:1073-9238 GCA_002392265.1 Firmicutes bacterium UBA3871
ATAATGGATGCGCTGCTGGGCGCGGCCGGGCTGGGCGATATAGGGAGGCACTTCCCGGATACCGATCCGCAGTATGCGGGGATATCGAGCCTAAAGCTCCTCTCCGCAGTGCGCGAAAAGATTTTGGAAAAGGGCTACAAGCCCGTAAATATCGATGCCTGCGTCATCTGCGAGCAGCCGAAAGTGGCGCCGCACATTGAAAAAATGAAAGAGAATATTGCGCGTGAGCTCGGGATTGAACCGGCTGACGTTAATATAAAAGGGACGACTACCGAACAGCTCGGCTTCACAGGCCGGGGCGAGGGCATAGCCGCCAGCGCAATCTGTACAATAGAAGGAGAATTAACACTATGAGAATGAGCGAAATGCACATGAAAACTTTGCGTGAGGTACCAAACGAGGCCGAAATCGCCAGCCATATATTGCTGCTCCGCAGCGGTATGATGAAAAAGTTGGTTTCCGGCGTATACGGATTTATGCCTCTCGGCTGGAGAACCATACGCAAGATTGAAGATATCATCCGTCAGGAAATGGACGCTACCGGAGCGCAGGAAATTCACTGCTCAGCCCTGCAGCCCGCAGAGCTTTGGGAAGAGTCCGGCAGATGGTCGAAATATGGCCCTGAGCTGATGAGATTAAAGGACAGAAACGGCAGAGACTTCTGCCTCGGCCCAACACACGAAGAGATCTTTACCGACATCATCAGAAACGACATCACATCATACAGGCAGCTGCCGCAGAATCTCTACCAGATTCAGACAAAGTACCGCGACGAAGCCCGTCCTCGTTTCGGGCTGATGCGCTCGCGCGAATTCATAATGAAGGACAACTATTCATTTGACCGCGACGAAGCCGGCCTCGACGTATCCTACAAGAAGATGTATGACGCGTACAGCAAGATCTTCACGCGCTGCGGGCTTACTTTCCGACCTGTAGAAGCTGACACAGGTGCAATCGGCGGCAGCAATTCGCACGAGTTCACAGCACTCTCCGAAGTCGGCGAGTCCGAAATTGCTTACTGCGACAACTGCGATATGGCGGCAACCACAGAGCGTGCCGAGTTCAGAGACGCTCCGGAGGTTAACGAAGAAATGCTGCCGATGGAGGAAGTAAACACTCCGGGTACAAAGACTATCGAAGAAGTTGCAAGCTTTCTGAACCTGCCAAAGGACAGAACCATAAAGGCACTGATGTTTGTAAAGTACAATGACGAGATGACAGAGCAGACAGGCTATGTTGCGGCATTCATTCGCGGCGACAGAGAGCTCAACATGATAAAGCTCGTAAATGCGCTCGGAATTCCTGAGCATGCTATTGAGTTTGCAGACGAAGAAAAGATGGGACCGGCTACAGGTATAGTCGGCGGATTCACCGGCCCTGTGGGTCTTCACGACTGCACAATCGTAGTTGACAGCGAGCTTGTCGGACAGAAAAATATGTGCGCAGGCGCAAACAAAAAAGACTATCACTTAAAGAACGTAAACTATGGTCGCGATTACAAGGGCGACATCGTAAAGGATATAAAGCTCCTCCGCGAAGGAGATCCATGCCCGGTATGCGGACAGCCGACAAAGGTTGCACGCGGTATCGAGGTGGGACAGGTATTCAAGCTCGGTACGAAGTATTCCGAGCCAATGGGTGCGTACTACAAGGACGAAAACCAGCAGGACCGCCTGATTGTAATGGGATGCTATGGTATAGGTGTTACCAGAACAATGGCAGCCGTTGTTGAGCAGCATCACGATGAAAACGGTATAATCTGGCCTATGTCTGTGGCACCTTATCATGTAATTGTCACTCTTGTCAGCGCTGCGGACGAGCAGCAAAAGGCTGTGGCAGAGGATATATACGGCAGACTTCAGGCAGCAGGCGTTGAGGTCCTGCTCGATGACAGAGACGAGAGACCGGGTGTTAAGTTCAAGGACGCAGACCTGCTCGGAATCCCTGTCAGAATTACAGTCGGTCGCGGTGTGGCAAACGGAGTGGTTGAGTACAAATTAAGACGTGAAGCCGATAAAACAGAAAAGACACCTGATGAAGCTGTTAATGATGCAATAGCACTGGTTAACGCAGAGCGCAGAGGATAGGTAGCAAAGTGAAAAGCGAAGCGACATTATTTCGTTTATTCATAGAATTTTTCAAGATGGGAATGTTCACCGTTGGCGGCGGCATGGCAATGGTGCCGGTGCTGCAGGACATGACGGAGAGAAACAAATGGATGACTTCGGAGGAAACTCTCGACTGCATCGCGGTGTGCCAAAGTCTGCCCGGCGTTGTGGCGATAAACATGGCGACTTATGTGGGCTCGAAAAAGAGGGGGCCGCTCGGAGCGCTTTGTACGACCTGCGGAATCCTGCTTCCATCGCTTATCATAATCATACTGGTGGCAATGTTCATGGGGCGCATCGATCAGAACGCATACGTTCAGGGCGCGCTTTCGGGCATCCGCGCAGCTGCGGCGGGGCTGATCGGCTGGGCGACATGGTCGATGGGAAAACAGGTGCTGCGTGGTAAAGGCTGGTTTGCGTGGGTTCTCGCGGCAGTCAGCTTTACCGTTGTGGGCTTTTTCGGTGTCAGTGCGGTCTGGGTAATACTCGGAGGCATCCTGCTCGGCATTGCCTACAATTCCTTCACTTCCGCAAAGGCGGCAAAAGGAGGTGCGAAAGAATGACGTACCTGCTTTTCAGGCTGTTTATGACCTTTTTCAAGATAGGCTTCATTGGTTTTGGCGGAGGGCTGGCAATTCTGCCGCTCGTATATCAGGGTATATCACAGTTTTCGCCAATCACTCAGGAGCAGTTCGCGAATCTCGTAGGCATCAGTCAGGCGACGCCGGGTCCGATAGCGGTAAACGCGGCGACTTATGTGGGATTTCTGACGGCAGGTATACCGGGCTCACTCGCTTCAACGATTGGCGTTGCGGTGCCTTCGTTTATATTGGTGTCACTGACGGTGCACTTTATAGACAAATATCAGGAGAGCAAGCTTGTAAAGGGCGCATTTGTCGGCATCAGACCTGCAGCGATGGGCATGATTGCTTCCGCATTCATTTTCGTCGGCGAGAGTGCTGTCTTCACAGAAGGGCTTTCAGCTGAATATTTCAACCCTGCAGCGCTCTTTATGGCTGCAGCGACCTTTCTGCTTGCGGCAAAGACAAAGCTCGGCCCAATACCGATTATTGTGATAATGGGAGCCGTGGGGGCGCTTTCTTCATTAATTTAAATAAAAGTAAACGTATAAATAAAAAAGATGGTCATTGAAATGACCATCTTTTTGCATGCCTTTTAGGGCATATCAGATTCTAGTATTTGTCGCCACCTTCGAAATCGAGGCTGATGTTAATTTCCATCGGGTCTTCCGGCTGAGGGAGCGCTCTGCCTGCGTTTGCGCTACCCTGTGAAGGCTTTGATCTGTCGAGCTTGAACTGAGCAACGAGGTTCTTGAGCATATCTGCCTGTCCGAAGAGCTCTTCGGAGGATGCAGCCGATTCCTCGGAGGTTGCGCTGTTTGACTGAATAACCTGGGATACATCTTCGATACCGCGGTTAACTTCCTTGATACCGGTTGCCTGGTGTTCTGAAGCATCTGCTATGCCGCTTACGATATCTGCAGCCTTGCTGATACCTTCAACGATTTCAGCGAGGGCTTCTGCTGTTTCGTTTGCAATCTTTGTACCGGCATTAACCTTTTCAACCGAGCCTTCGATGAGGGCTGTGGTTTCGGAAGCGGCCTCTGCGGATTTTGCAGCGAGGCTGCGAACTTCGTCAGCTACTACCGCAAAGCCCTTGCCGTGTACGCCTGCACGTGCTGCCTCAACTGCGGCATTGAGTGCGAGGATGTTTGTCTGGAATGCGATATCGTCGATAACCTTGATGATTTTTGAAATGTTCGCGGATGATTCGTTGATCTGATCCATGGAAATAAGCATTTCTTTCATCTGACCGTCGCCACGCTCTGCGCTGGATTTTACGCTGTTTGCAAGTGTAGATGCTTCGCGTGCATCCGATGCGTTATGCTGGGTCTGATCAGCGATTTCGCCGAGTGAAGCAGTGAGCTGCTGAACGGCTGCAGCCTGCTTTGTGGAGCCGACAGCAAGTGTCTGAGCTGCCTCAGAAAGCTGCTTGGAACCGTTTGCAACCTGCTCTGCGGATTCTGTCAGGCGTGACATTACATCGCGGAGCTTTGAAACTATTGTAGTGAGTGCTTCACCGATTGCTTCGTAGTCGCCGATGTATCTCGACTGATCGATATGTACTGTGAGGTCACCGTCAGCCATTGCTGTGAGGTTGTTCGAAATGTCGGAAATTACACCGCGCAGCTGAGTGATTGTCTTGTTTAATGCATTCTTTGACTGAGCATGGCCACCCTTGTAGTCGCCTTCAACCATGTGGCGAAGATCGCCGCCGGCAACTCTTTCGAGTACTTCCATAACCTCGAGAGTAGGGTTTAGGAGGGCATCTACAGTTGAATTGATACCGTTTGCAACGTCTGCATATTTACCGCGATGAGCGGATACGTCGATTCTCTTTTCGAGGTCGCCTGCGATTGCCGCATCACCCATATCCATAACGTCCTCAACTATGTGCTGAACAGAACCTGTCATATTTGCGATGCTCTGATCGATAGCATCGAACTGCTCTGCGACAGCAGTCTGATATTCGTCAGGAACCATTGTGTTTTCTTCGAGGTCGAACTGACCTTCGGCGATACGTGCGAGATTGTCACGGAGTCTCTTGATGGATTCGTCCGAATACTGATTTGCACGTGTAACAGCGGTTACATCCTGGAATACGCAGATATAGCCTCTGTCATTTCCTGCATTGTCGATAAGATTCTTTGTTACTCTGATGAACTCATGTCCGTCAAAGCTGTAATTTACAGATGCCTGACCGGCCTTAAGCTCTGTAACACCGGAGAAGTCTTTTCCTTCAAGGAGTGCCTTTTTACCTTCCATATCGGAAGTGCTTGTGTAGATGCCTTTATCAATAAAGTGCTGTGCGAGAGGACTGTTAACAAATGTCCAATTGCCTTCGTGGTCAACTGTCTGGAGCAGAACCGGAACTCCGTCGAGCATTGTTTCGTACCAGAGCTTCTTGTCGTTCATGAGCTCGAGGGTATTGTTGATACCTTCCATAGCAGTCCTAAACTCTCCGCCGTAACGGGATACATCTGCTCTTACGGTGTAGTCTTCATTCTTTGCAGCTTCAGCAAGCTTCTGAGTGTCGCCTACGAGTGTCTTGATATTGTCTATTGCGCCCTGAAGAGCGTTCATAATGTCGGCATAGTCGCCCTGAGCATTGTTTGTGAACTCAGGAACCTCGCCTCTGCCGAGAGCTGCGGAAACGTCTGCAACTACATTGATTTCTGTCATTACAGCGTCCATTGTGGCATTAAAGCCTTCAATGATGCGCTGATATCCGCCTACAAACTTTGAAGCGTCGCCTCTGTAAGAGGTGTTTCCAAGTATAGCATTCTGTGTCAGACCTTCCGTCTCGGAAACGAGAGCGTTCAAGGTGTCAACCATCTTCTTCATTGCGATGCTGAGTACATCCTCATCGCTTCTAAGGTTAACTTTAATGTCTGTATTTCCTGCGGCAACCTCATTCAGAATATGAGCTTGCTCGTTGTTTGCATCAATCAGTGACGCGAAGGAATTGATGAGTGTATCTATTTCATCATCTTCCTCATCTTTTCTGTGTACATCGGTAAGCTTCTTGCCCAGTGCGAGATCTGCAGCCTGGTTTGCAATACCGGTAACAGGAGCGATAGCTTTCTTTGTGATGAAAAGCAGAGTTGCGAGGATTACGATAAGTGCAACCAGCAAAATAGCAATCTGCATAATGATTGTATTTGTGGCCATTGCATAAGCTTCCTTTTCAGGAAGAGCAACAACAACGTTCCAACCGGTGTTTTCCATTACTCTGGTTACGGCAACCATCTTTGTGCCGTCTATATCTTTGAACTTGAAGATCTGGCCGGCTTCGTTTGCGAGTACGGCATTAACGAGGTTTTCGTCCAAATCAAAGTACGTGATGTTGTAATTTTCGTTGTTTTCATTCAGACCCATCAGTTCCTTGTCAGGATGATAGAAAATGGTTCCGTCCTGAAGGAATACCATGCTGTAGCCGTTTTCGCCTACTGTTGTGCTTGCAAGTGAAGCGTGAACGTTATCGAGGTGGAAGTCTACACCTACACATCCGAGATATTCATTTGTGGAAGGGTCTATTACAGGCGATGAGATTGTGCACACCGTATTGCCTGATTCTATGTCAACATAAGGGGCAGTGAAGACGGTTTCTCCTGTTTCATGCGGAGCGGTTGCCCAACCCTCATCCATGAGATTAGGACCCGGATAGTCCTCATTCATTGTATTTCCCGTGGATGATCCTATATCATTTACATACCAGCTGGCTGCATAAATCTCTACTGCAGTATCATCATGCATTTTGTAAGCGCCCTTCAGCTGCTCGTGCAGAGCCGGCCAAAGTGGGCTGTCTACCATATAGTATCTGTTAATTTTTTCATCTCTCATGAAATTGATTACGACAGGGTCGTATGCGGACTGTTCTGTCATGGCAGCGTGTAAGTCAAAGAACTCTTCGGTTTGCTGCACCAGACCGTCTGCGATTGTTCCAAGCTGCTCGTTGGAAGAGTTTCGAACCTGACTCGAAAGAACGAGGCTAAGGATGGCAAGAGCAATTGCAAAGATTATTATTGTAGGAATAGCGGTTTTGATTACTAGCTTTCTGGCAAGCCCTTTCTTTTTCATTTTAGATTTTTCCTCCTCATATTTTATGTGTTTTTGATTAGTGATTAAAGGGTTTGGGTTGACTTTGCTCCCCACATCATCTATTATGACAATGTGTTTGCAATAGGACTGCAAGCCATGACAGATTTACGTTAAAAAATTTATTTCTTATTAAAAAAGAGGAGAAAACAAATGCAGTACGTAGTTATAGAAATGGAAAACGGCGATATAATGAAGGGCGAGCTCTATCCTGAAAAAGCGCCAAAGACAGTAGAAAACTTTGTAAAGCTCGTAAAGGACGGCTTTTATGACGGGCTCATTTTTCACAGATGCATTCCGGGCTTTATGATTCAGGGCGGCTGTCCGGAGGGAAGCGGAATGGGTGGCCCGGGCTGGGAAATCGAAGGCGAGTTTGCGGCAAACGGACATCCTGAAAACGACATCAAGCATGAAAAGGGAGTGCTTTCAATGGCCAGAGCCATGGACCCTAATTCGGCAGGCTCGCAGTTCTTTATTATGGTAGCAAAGGCTCCTCATCTCGATGGACAGTATGCGGCTTTCGGAAAAATCATCGAAGGCATTGAAGCAGCCGACAAAATCGTTTCCGAGCCTACGGATTTCCGCGACAGACCAATGACGGAACAAAAAATGAAGAAGGTTACAATAGTTGAAGAATAGCGGTTACACGTGTGAAGAGTTTGTGAAAAAACCTTCGTTAAGGTTGACGGAGGGGCTCATATGGGTTATTATGACAGTGCGTTATATGCAAGACAGGTGAAATACAGTCACCACATATGAGAAAAGGGTACAATTATGAAAGAAATAACAAGAAAGCTCAGAGAGCTCAGCCTCAAAGACCTTTCGGAGGAGGTTCTTCACAGGCTCGCAGTCTCAAGCGGTGTTGGGGTGTTGGTAGTTGCTCTGATTTGCTGCTCCTTTATAGGAGGATTTGATTCGGATTTCACATCCATTCAGGACAGCAAGGATTATCAAAGAGTAGCTTTGGCGGATTTAGACTTTACTTCTATATTTAATATCAGCGGCGAAACGGAAGTTGCACAAAAGGATGAGGAAATCGAAACTGCGGAGGTTAAATCCGCATTCGGAGATTTCTATGATGCCAGCAATATAGACCCGAACGCTGTGAGCATCATCACAATCAACGGACAGCGAATCGTATACATGAGAACTGCCGAGGATGCTCAAAAGGTAATCGAGGGCATCATTGCCAGATACACTGAAGGCAATTCGCAGATTACTTCGGCGACATTCGCTGAGACGGTGGAAATCATCGAGGCGGATGATTACGTGACAGCAGAGATGGCCGCAGAAAACAAAAAAGTCACAGAGACTTATCTCTGCCAGGTAGATGAAGCGATTAACTACATAATGAACGGCACCAGCCAGCCAAAGACCT
>DGGP01000050.1:0-9305 GCA_002392265.1 Firmicutes bacterium UBA3871
TCGGTCCATTTCTCGTCCTTGTAGTAATTACCGGTATTGTAAGCCGTAATACCTACGATATCCACGTATTTATCGCCGGGATAATAACATCTCTGATCGTTCCACGTATAATCCGGGAATGACCCGCCGTTCGGGTTCCAAATCCAAAGCGTGTTTGCGCATGCGCCCTGGTCCGCAAAAACATTCCAGATGTACCTATATACCTTTTTGTATATCATGGTATCTCTGGAGGTGTGATATGCAGAATAATTGCACCAGTCTCCGTTCATCTCGTTGAACAGTCTGACAAATACCGGATGTCCGAAATCCGCAATATCCTTTGCAATGCTGATTAAGAATTTGTCATAATTTCCGTCCAAGATTTCGTACATCATGTTTCTGCCCGTCATGTTGAGCGGGGACTGAAGCGTGAGTTCGGAGTACCTGCCATCATCGTAGTTTTTTCTGACTATGTCCATTGATTTTGCCGAATTGTAATCGGGGGTAATCGATGAATATACCAGCAGGTAGTCAAAGTGGTGGTTCATCACCTTTTCTTTTTGCTTCAAATCTTCGTAGCCGTATCCGTAGTTTGCGGACGGATTGTACATTCCCCATTCAAGACCGCTCTCACCATCGAGATAGGTGCTGTAAAGAGCTCTGGTTTCATCATTCCAGTAGCTCTGAATGCCCGCAGGTTTTCCCTTTATGGTGACACCCTTTCCGTCTGCTTCGGTCTTTTTGAACGAATTTACAATATCATGGTAATAACCGCTCTTCCAGAATGGCTGGTCGGATGTGAAAAAGAAATCGTAAACATCGTTTCCGTCTATAATATCTATTGCCGCATAGTAATTGTGATCGTCAGAGATGCCCTTTAATTTTGGCCTTTCCCACTGTCTGATATATGCTGTCCTGCCCGAAATCTTGAGCGTAACATTGTGAGTCCAGTCATGGCTTTCCTTGTCATCAAGGCATCTGTATCCATATGCCACATATCCTCTAGGATAAGTATTTCTTTCAACGTAAATCTCGAGTCTGCGATGCTCGTCTTCAAGCACGGATACAACCTCGGAATTGCTCATATCCGTAACCTTCATGTCCGCAGGCACGACTATGGAATAGCCTTCGGCCATGTTGTAAAAGCGGTATTCCTTGCCGCCTTCCAGCTCGTCCATGCGGTAGGTTCTGAAATCCTTTGCTTCCGCAAGGCCGTCAGGCTCATTATATTCAATATCTCTCGGGTTTGTCGCAGCTGCCCGGCTGCCTGTCGATTTACCTGCGCTTCCCGGAGTGCTTCCTGCGGAAGAAATCATGTCCGGTATATCGCAGATTACAATGATGATGCATAGTGCCAAACAAGTTAAAAGTCTGGATAAGTCAGTTTTTGGTCTGTGCATTGTAGTTTACTATCTCCTGGTCGTAAAGTTTCATTATTTGTCTGAGAAGCGGATTGTTTACATCAAGCTTCGTTTCTCCCACCTGTGAAATCGGGAGTACCTTTGGCGATGTGCCGCTGATAAAGGCAGCCTCATAGCTTCCGATTTCCGATACGCGGATTCGGGTCTCGTTTACCTTTATTCCCGCAGCTTTGCAGAGTCTGATTACTCTCTGTCTGGTAATACCGAGCAGGACTCCCTCTGCAGGCGAGGTGAAGACCTCACCGCCCTTTATGAAGAATATGTTTGAACGACTGCCCTCTGTAATTTCGTTTTCACCGTTTACCAGCAGCGCTTCAAACAGTTCGTTTTCTTTTATAAAAGTGTCTTCCTTTTCGCGCAGATCCGCATCCATGATTTTTGCCTGCGGGTTATTCCTGACCGCACTGAAAAGGTCTGTCTTTACACCATCCCTGTACATTTCCGGGCTCGGATAGGATGTGGGATTCGGAAAGATTTCCACATTTGGTCCGCCGGCCTTTTCAAAATCGTTTATTACGATTTTTATGTTATGGTTCTTAAGCCCGTTTTCCGCTGCCACTTTTCCAATCTCCCTGCGGAGCGTTTCTATGTCAAATGGCACCTTTTGTCCGATGCTGTCAAGCGTTGCGCAAAGGCGTGCATAATGCTCTTCAAGGAAGAGCGGCCTTCCGTCCATGATGCGCAGCACCTCATAGGCGGATGGGTTTGTCTGAATGTCTGACATTTCACTACCTCTTTATTTTTATTCCCAGGCTCTCGGCCGTGTAATCGGAATCCTTTGTAACGGCAAGCAGCGACTTCATATAGTCAAAGGCTGCATCCTCTCCGTCCGTCAGCATTTTCAAAAGCACCTCTTCAAGAACCGCTTTGGTTTCCGGCTCCATTGCGATGTGCTGCCTGCTCGGCTCGTAATATTCCCACGGAGAAGACTGCTTGTAGTTTTCTCCCTGATAGGCTACGCAGGCCGCATAACGGTCAGCTACCATTTCCGCCACATAGCGAAGCGGAATCCTGCAAGGATAGAGCAAAGGACTCTTTTTTACCTGATAATCCGTCCAGTATTCGTAATGGTGCTTGTTTCTGCCTTTGTGGTGAATCCAGCAGGCAGAATAGCCCTTTGCCTTTCTCTCCTCGATGGTCGGAGAGTGAGTCCCGTCGTAATACTTCACGCTCGGCAGAAACTCCGTAGGTGAGAATTTGCTCATATCATGAAATATACCCTGCCTGTAAAGCCCCATCTTGAAGCAGGCCTTGCGCACATAATGCTTGTGAACGGCTACGGTGTGCAGATGCCCGAAAAATCGGGAAAGCAGGCTCTTTTTCACATTAGAAAGCCCAGTTTCCATTCTTGAATATTTGAACCTCCTTGCCGCTTCGCGTCTTTGCTGTTATGCAGAGGTCTGCGGTTCCGATCATGAAATCCACATGAATCATGGAATCGTTTACCCCCATTTTGCGGCATTCGCTAAGTGAGTATTTTTCGAAATCCTTTATGCAATCCGGGAAGCCCATACCGAGCGCCAGATGGCAGGATGCGTTTTCGTCGATAAGTGTATTGTAAAACAGTATTCCCGTCTTTCTGATTGGAGAATCAAAAGGTACCAGTGCACATTCCCCGAGGTATGCGCTGCCTTCGTCCATCGTAATCAGCTTTGTCAGCAGCTCTTCGTTCTTTTCCGCATGCCATTCGACAGCCTTGCCGCCGCTGAATCTGATGTTGAAGTTTTCAATCAGCTGGCCTTCGTAGGAAAGCGGCATTGTCGCATAAACCAATCCCTCAGCTTTGCCTCTCATAGGCGAAGTGAAGGCTTCCTCGGAAGGAATGTTTGGATTGAACACTATGCCCTGCAGGCTCTTTTCCGTCACGCCGCAGAATCTGCCTTCGGGTATCAGCCAAACCGTAAAGTCTGTGCCGTTTCCCGCAGTGTAATGCAGGCTTTCTATTTCGAGCTTGTCGAGATAGTCGCACTTTTCCTTTACGTCCCTGTTGTGAGCGTCCCACGCTGCCACCGGGTCCTCGTCCACTCTTGAAACCGAAAGTATGTCTTCCCAGAGCTTTTCAACAGCCTGATGCTTTGAAAGGTGCGGGAACAGCTTTTTTGCCCATGCTACACCCGGGACAGCTGCTATGCACCACTGGTACTTGTTCTCTATTTTGTCTCTGTATTTCTTTATTATCGGATACTTCTTTTGCAGAGCCGCCGCCATTTTCTGCTGGTTAATGCCGCGAAGTCCGTCAGGATCCTCTGAAAGCAGGTATATGCGGCACGGTATGGTATCCACGTAATGCTGATATCTGGCTTCCTCGTAATTGTCGAGCCGTGAAAGATTGTCGAGCTCGCGATACTTTACATGAAGCTTTTGCAGCGGCTGGTAATTCCAGTCGACCACAACTCGCTTTGCTCCCAGTTTATAGCATTCTTCTACCAGCATTTTCACAAACTCCGGCTGATCCAGTTCGGCATCGATGAAAACCTCCTGTCCCTCCCGGACGTTTACACCCTTTACCGCAATCAGATTCGCATATTTTCTGAGTATTGTCTTTTTCATATTCTGTGTCTATGCCTCTGTTCCTTTACACTGTACAATGTGATTTGCAGGTTCTTTTGACCACACAAATCCAAAGTAAATTATACCACGAATCAGTCTCCGAAAAAAGCAAAATCGCCCCGAATTTCAAAAGATATTGACTGGAAAGATAACCCATTTTTTGTTGTGTTTTTGCTCGCCTTATGATAAAATTAATTAATTGTAAGCATTAGCACGAGAGGACCGGCAATGAAAAACAAGGTAAAAGAATTTGATGTCATACTTACTTGCAATCTCACAAGGAATACCTATGAGATAAAAGGAGGGTATGACCTTTTTTTGACTGACGGACAGATAAAGGGCGTCTATGATGAGCTGATTGCAAACATTGCATCGCTCGCACCCGGAAAGTATTCGGAAATGCTGCTGAGCTGTTTTACCACCGGCGCACTTCTTTCCGCCTACAATGCAGATAACACCCATGTTTTCTGCAATGCCTTTTTCAAGTACGCTGTCATCAGCAAAGCGCACAGCCCTGAGAATGTTACGGCAACCAGATGGGCTGCTGTTGTTGTGCACATTTTGCCATCAGACAGTGAGGAAATACTGGCAAATGTCGTTATCCGCACAATCGGCGAGATGTACAACGATTGCGAGATCCATTTCATTACCGACGAACCTGCGCACGCCAAAGCAAAGCTGATGTTCGATTATGATGCCTGCAGGATGGCAATAGTTTATGATTCTGCTGCCATGACCTTTGAAATGATTGGCGGCACATTGTTTTTCGATGATATTATTCCGCTTTCAAACAATGGCGATATACATGATTTGATAGCATTTTTCTCGCCTTTCCTCGACACGAACTCAAATGCCAGCTTTATGTCGGAAGACGAGTTTATAAATATTACCACGACCTCAGCCGATACATACGGAGGATATTATTTCAAGAGATTCCTCTTTAGCTTCAGTGAGGATTGCCGCTGGTACGAACTCGCCGTTTTGGCACTGGATGATGATTGCCAAAAATATCTGGTAACGCTGAAGGACATCCATGATCTTCTGAGTGAAAAAACGTATGTAGGCTTTGTCAATAGCGAAGGCAGCTTTGATTATGAAAAAATCAGGTCTGTTCTTTTGCAGTCATCGAGGCTCATAATGAACCGCATAAAGCAGCCTTACTGCTCGTTTGCAATCGAAGCGGGCTTTCCTGTTCGCGCTGCGAATGATCTTTTCTACAGAGCGATAGGCTATACGCCCGAGGCCTTTGAATATGCCCAGAGCAATAACCTGATTTCCTTGGTTCATCCTGCCGACATTCCTTATATGCGTCACATGACCCGAGATGTAGTCGCAAACGGAAAGGATTCGCAGACCTTTGAGATTCGCATCATACGAAACGACGGCAATATACGCTGGGTGCGACTGGATGTAAGCTATGTCATCGCACCTGATGAGATACTGGGCTTCCTCGCCGGCGAAGACATTACCGACAAAAAGCTCAGTGAACAGTCAAAGCTTTCGGACAGGCAGAATTTCAACCTGACCTATGCAAAAAATACAAATATACTGTTTGACTATGACTGTCGCACGCATGTGCTGAAGGACAGAGGCGGCCTTGCGGAAAAGCTGGGATTTCCTCCGGAGGTCCCTGCTTTTGATGCATTCATCAATTCAGGCGAGCTGACATCCGAGGATGGCGAGGCGGAGCTGAAACGAATCATAGCCAATATACGTTCAGGTGCCGAAAGCATCAGCGGATCGCTCCGCATCAAAGTGCCGAAGTACAACGACCGCTTCGCACGCATCGGCTTTACCCTGAGCGCTATCTTTGACTACAAGGGACAGCCAAAGCAGCTGATAGGAGTAATCGATAAAATTTCTCTCCAGCAGGATTCGCAATCACAGGATACGGGAGAAGCCCGCCCTGCCGCAGAGACTCCGGAAGAGCTCAATGCGGCTCACGAATCCGAGAACGTTCCCGACCTTTTCAAAGTCGACCTCAACGCTGTCGGAATGCAAAATGTCCTCGGTAACTTTGTAGTTAATCTGACAACGGATACCGTGGAAAGCCACGGTGGTTTTTTGGCAAGCTCGTCGCAGGGGCTTAAGCGCCTTGACGGAATAACACTCAATGAGTTAATTCAAGAGGTTGCGGCGCAAGTCGTTTCCGCCGATTCGAGGCAGCTGCTGTTTGAAACGGTCAATACAGCGCATCTCCTTGAAGAATTTGAAAATGGAAATACGGATATCTCTTTCGTCTTACTGCTTTCGAGCCCTGCAATTTCAAACAAATGGGCAAAGGTTTTCATACACACCGCACGAGATGAAAGCGGCGATGTCCGCGCCCTCATATACGGAATCGACGTTTCCGAGGAGTATAGAAAGATTAATGCCCTTGAAAAGGTTTCGACAAAAGACCCTCTGACGGGTCTGATGAACAGAGCCGGCGCCAGTGAAAGCATTTCTGCCTATCTGAATACGATTTCGGACAACGAAATCTGCGCCTTTATGATTATGGACCTTGATAATTTCAAGGAGATAAACGATATCTACGGACATCAGACGGGCGATGATTATCTAAAGAGTCTCGCCGAAGCACTTACCGATTTCCTGCCTGAGGCCATCGTCGCCAGACTCGGGGGGGATGAGTTTGTCGTGTTCCTGAAGAACTGCGACAACACCAGCCAGGTTTCAAACACCGCTCTGTCGATACTGAAAATAATCAGAGATGTCAACCACAGCAGAATTACCGCCTTCAATACAACCGGCAGTATCGGAATCGCTCTGGTTCCTTCCTACGGCAAGGATTTTGACACACTTTACCACAATGCCGACGTAGCTCTCTACGAAGTTAAAAACAACAACAAGGACGGATTCATGTTCTGCGATGACAGAAATCCGACCGTTCAGCATACAAAGGATGCGGGCAAGAGCGCGAGGAACGGTTTGAAAGAGTTCTTTTCGCATTTCAGCCTTGCAATGTACGGACTGCTCATCACAGCACTCCTGCTGGCAGGCCTCATAACCTTTGGCATATTCCGAAGCGCCGCTTCGGAGGTCTATGACCAGGCTAACAGCCATCTGGCTGCGCACTCCGAAGTTTCCGGCAAATACATGAGCCTCTATCTTTCAAATCTTCAGGATGACGCCAGCTGGATTACACAAATCGCCACAAATCATCAGGATGCGCTTTTGAATCTGCGTGCGGGTATCAGCGAGGAGCTCGATTCCCGAATCGACGATATGGTTGTCCGGACAAGCTTTGACAATGTCATGGTTGTCACTGAAAACGGCAAGCTGGTTTATTCCTTTGCGGAGCCTGCAAAGCCGGGCATTACCACTGTCGCAGAGGGGCTGCAAAACAGAGGCACAAAGCTGCCTGATGCGGTCGGCAGGATTGCCGTAAATGACGGTTCTTTGGTCTTTGCATCCAACATCTACAGTGACGAAGGAAAGCGCCGCGCAATACTGCTCTGCACTGTAAACGGCAGCACCATCTCCGATGTCCTTCAAAAGCTCAGCGTCTATACCTCAGAAGAGGTATTCCTCGCAGATGCAAAGGGCGTGGTAATCGGAACCGGTGGCAGCGATTATTCGACACTCTTTAAGTATTATTCGGATGAATACCTTGAAAAACGGGGTTTTGTCCGCCGAGCGCTCGTACCTCATGTCATTGTGGGCACGGACGATGTAAGACATCCTTCACTTCGTAATCATCAGGATTCGGAAATTCTGATCGGTTCGCGTGCAGAGGTAAAGCTCGCTCAGCTTTATACGAAATACTATGTATTTTCCGCTATTCCGCAGAGCTCCATCCTAAGCGAGGCTTCAATATCCTTAAAGATTATTATCACTCTGGTTCTGTGCCTGTTTGGAGCAATTGCTTTGGCAACAACGCTGATAGTCAGAACAAACAAGCGCTCAAGCAAATACGTGGACAACCTTGCATACAAGGATTCTCTCACAATCCTTAACAATATGAATTATCTGGCCGACAACTCAAAGACCATACTTAAGAAATGTGGAGAGCCTTGCGGTATAGTTTCGCTGAATATCGACAACTTCCGAATCATCAGAGACGCCTACGGGCCGTCAAAGAGCAACAAGCTGATTTCCTGCATAGGAACCGCCATTTCGGATTTCATCGGCAATGACGAGGCCGCGGGACGTGTGTCCGATGCAAGCTTCTGCCTAGTTCTAAGCTATGTCGGCGAAAACGCATTCAACAGCAAGCTCAAAAATCTGAGGTCCTACATCTTCTCAAGCTGCTCGACCTACATGGCTACGCCTGTTAACTTCAATATCTCCATAGGCGTTTACATCTCCGAGTCTATGGGCGAGTCCATAAAGCAGTCCTACGACTTCGCGGATCTGGCAAGGTCATACATGAAGGAAACGACCGGAGACGGGATTTACTATTACAACACCCGCCTGCAGCAGAGCATCCAAAAGCAAAAGCTGATCGAAGATTCGCTGGATGCCGCACTCGAAAACGGCGAGTTTATCCCTTACTATCAGCCGATAGTAAACATCTTCAGCCACCAGGTTGTGGCCTGCGAAGCACTCGCACGCTGGATCAAGCCGGACGGCACAATCGTTCCGCCGAGCGATTTCATCCAGCCGCTCGACAAGCGAGGCAGCATCATCAGTCTAGACTACTACATGCTCGAAAAGGTCTGCGCACAGATGCAGATATGGAAGGATACACCGCTCGACGGCATTGCAATCTCAATAAATATGTCAAGGCAGCATTTCTACCAGCCTGACTTCATCGAACGCCTGATGCGCACCACGGCGAAATACGGAATACCGAACTCGCGCATCCACATTGAAATAACCGAGAACATCTATATCGGTGATACGGATCTGATAAACAAGACTCTGACAGAGCTTCGTGATAACGGTTTCCTTGTTTCGATGGACGATTTCGGCACGGGCTATTCTTCAATGAGCATGCTGCAGACTATGCCGGTCGATATACTCAAAATCGACAAGAACTTCCTTGATTCTTCGCTTTCAAAGGACAACGGTATCATCGTTTTGGACGGTATCGTAAACATTGCAAAGCAGCTCGGTCTTAAAACCATCTGCGAAGGCGTGGAAACGAGCACGCAGCTTAACTGGCTGAAAACCGTCGGCTGCGACATGGTTCAGGGCTTCTACTATTCAAAGCCTATTCCTTCCGGCGAGTTTGAAAGGTTCGTTATTGACAATCTCTACAACTAAAGACATACAAAAAACCTCCGGGTCTCCCGGAGGTTTTTATATTGCTTTTTAGATTGAAAGTACTTCCGCTATTGCGAGAAGTGTCGGGTCCGGCTCCGACTTATAATCGAGAGCATCGGACAAATCGTACGCTATAATTTCATCACC
>DGGP01000050.1:9369-11689 GCA_002392265.1 Firmicutes bacterium UBA3871
GTGCCTTTGAAGTGCTGTCTTCCTTCAGGAGCTGCACAGCCTTGTAGCCCATACGTGAAGCAAGCATTCTGTCCCTAGCTGTAGGCGAACCGCCGCGCTGGATATAACCGAGGACCACAATTTTAACCTCTAATCCGGTGCGCTTTACGATTTCCTCGCTTAGCTCCTTTGAAGAAATTTCAACGCCCTCTGCGCGGATGATGATGCTGTGTTTCTTTCCTCTGTTGATACCCTGAAGAATCTTTCTGCAAAGAGCATTGAGATCAACGGGGATTTCCGGAATCAGAACCATTTCAGCACCGCCTGCAACCCCGGCGTGAAGACCTATGTCACCGCAGTTGCGTCCCATTACTTCTATGATTGTTGTCCTCTCGTGCGAAGAAGAAGTATCACGTATATTGCCGATAGCCGATAAGACCGTATTTATGGCCGTATCGAAACCGATTGTATAATCGGTATATCCCATATCGTTGTCTATCGTTCCCGGCAGGCACATCACTGTAACGCCACACTTTTCAAGCTCTGCAGCGCCGTGCATGGAACCGTCGCCGCCGATTACGACAAGTCCGTCTATTTCAAAGGTTTCAAGCATGGCAAGAGCCTTTTCCCGTCCCGCTTCAGTCATGAACCTGTCGCTCCTCGCAGTACGCAGAACAGTTCCGCCTCTGTGAAGGATTCCACCGACATCCTGTACTTCCATCTTGTGAAATTCACCGTCAATTAAGCCTTCATAGCCTCTTTCTATACCGTAGACTTCAATACCTTCATAAATTGCTGTTCTGACAACGGCTCTGATAGCGGCATTCATGCCCGGCGCATCGCCGCCGCTGGTAAGTACACCTATCCTTCTCATCTTTTCCCTCCTTATTCGCTGATTTTTACATTCTCACTGCCTATTAAAGCAGTAATTTCCTTCATAAAGCTTTCGTCAGGCTCAACCCAAAGGTCCCGGCCGGCCTTAAATCCTTTACCCGAGTCGAGATAAACCTTTACCGGGTGCTTCCCCGGATGCTTTTCAAGAACGCTTCTGACAATTTCAAGTGCTTCCTTCATTTCATGACCTCTGACTCTGAGATTCACTGTGGACTGCGGCATTTCCATGCTGCGTACATCCGTCAGGCGGTCCGCAAGAATTGAAGGAGCCTTTTCCTCTTTGAAGTTTACCGTTCCCTCGATACAGACTATGCTGTCGGGTGCGGTAAGCTCCATGCTTTTTTCATAAACATTCGGAAATACGACCACCTCTATGCTGCCGTAAAGGTCCTCCACCTCCAGAAAGGCCATCATCTTGTTCGACTTTGTAATCAGTGTCTTTCTCGTGGTAACCATTCCGGCAAGCTTTACCTTCATGCCGTCCCGAACGCGCGAGCCCTGCTCGTCGGCGCCGAGGAGCTCCTCGGTAGTTATATTTGCTATCTGCCTCAGCAGCTCGCTGTATTCGTTAAGAGGATGATCGGATACGTAAACACCGAGCATCTCCTTTTCCATGGCAAGCAGGCGATCCTTCGAGAAATTGCTTATATCCGGCAAGGTTCCCGTGCTTGCTGCTCCCATCGCTTCCTCGGCGCCCGCCATCGAGAACAGATCCATCTGGCCTTCGATGTTCTTTTTGGCATCGCCCTGAGCTGCTTCGATCAGCCTTTCGTATACAGCAAGGTGCTGCGCCCTGTTCGGATTCAGCCCGTCAAGCGCTCCCGCCTTTATCAGGCCTTCAATTGCTTTTTTGTTTACCTCGCGTATATCCAGATCCGATATGAACTGGAATATGTCCTTCGGCACGCCTCTCTTTTCGCGCGCATTTATTATCGCGCGGATCGGCCCCATTCCGACACCCTTTACGCCCAGCAGGCCAAAGCGTATCTTTCCGTCCACAACAGTAAACTTCGCACGGCTTTCGGTAATGCTCGGAGGCAAAACTTCAATTCCCAGGTCACTGCAGTTTCTGATGTATTTGGCCACCTGCGCAGGCTCGCCGATTACAGAGCTCATCAGTGCCGCCATGAACTCCACCGGATAGTAACACTTCAGATAAGCCGTTTCATAAGCGACCACAGCATAGGCTGCTGCATGGCTCTTGTTAAAGGCATACTCGGCAAAGCTTACCATCTGGTTGTAGATGGCTTCTCCGGCTTCCTTCGGAACGCCGCGCTTTATGCAGCCGTCTATGCCGAGCTCTTCGTTTCCGTAGATGAAGCTTTCTTTTTCCTTGAGCATTTTTTCCATTTTCTTTTTGCTCATTGCGCGGCGCAGCTCGTCAGAGCGGCCGTAGGAAAAGCCCGCAAGCTCACGAACCACCTGCATTACCTGCTCCTGATAAACC
>DGGP01000028.1:0-10896 GCA_002392265.1 Firmicutes bacterium UBA3871
ATGCCGGAAATGGACGGTGTGGAGACCATGAAGCGGATGCGCGAAATGGAGTGCTGCGGCGGCATCCCGATCTACGTTCTGACGGCTAATGCCGTAACGGGAGCGAGGGAAGAATATCTCGCGCTCGGCTTTGACGGCTACCTGGCAAAGCCTGTGGCAGCAGACAAGCTCGAGGAGGCCCTCCGCGAATCACTCCCGGAGACTCTGAAAAAGCCGGTGAGCGACGAAGAACTGCAAGCCGACCTTTCCGGCGCAGCAGCATCCTCCGGCCCACCTCAGCTGCCTGATGTGGACGGGCTTGACTGGAACTACGCATGGCTGCATCTGCCGGGCGCAGATATGCTGCGAGGCGGTGTTGAATCATTTTACGACACAATTCTGCCTCAGGCAGAAAGGCTTGATGAGTTCTACGAAGCTGTGACAGCGGCAGAAGGCGATGCAAAGGGCGAAGCGCTTGCGGCTTATCGTATTCAGGTGCACGGCATGAAGAGCGGTGCGGCGACGGTCGGTATTGTGCCTCTTGCGGGAATGGCGAAGGTTCTTGAATATGCGGCGCGTGACGGGCAGGAGGATACAATCCTCGGAATGCATGCTGCGTTCATCTCGGAATGGAAATCTTATGCCGAAAAGCTAAAGGGTGTGTATGGGCTGGGGCAAAGTGTCGATACCGAAAAGGGCGTTCCGGAGCTTTTGACGGCCATGCTTGATATGCTGATTCCTGCGATGGAGGACCTCGATATTGACACTGCTGACGAGATAATGGCAAAGATGAAAAAATACACATTTGGCGGCGAGGCGGATGCCCTGATCGGCAAAATGGCCGGCGCGGTAAAGAACCTCGACGAAGATGAAGTAAAGGCTATTGCGGATGAATTGGGGAATGTTTTGAAAGGAAACTGATATGGAAAAGCTACTAATCATTGGAAAGACCGGAAACCGGATGACAGAACTCAGTGAATACATGCATGGATTTTTCAGGGTCCTTGCATGTACGGAAACGACTCAGAATGCAGGAGCAATGCTAAAGGTAGTCGAGCCGGACATCGTTCTGGCGGTGCTGGAGGGCATATATGATGTTGACATCAGAATATTCGGCGACATAGGCAGAGACTATCCGCAGCTAAAGGTGATAACGGTGGGAACTCCGGGAGAATTCAGGAATTTCAACAGCTACGCCAACTGCTCCTTTTATGAAAATCTACTTCCGGAATCAACGAATGAAGAGATACTGGAGGCAATCTGCAGGAATTTAGATATTCCTATGCCTGAAGGGGCAGGGACTACGGGCAGGTCAGGAGATTTGAAAAAACACATTCTTGTAGTTGATGACAATGCAATGACGCTTCGCAGCATAAAGAGCATGCTGGATGATGATTACAAGGTAACCATTGCAAATTCGGGAATGAAAGCCCTGACAGCGATAGGAAAGGAAAGACCGGATCTGATTCTTTTGGACTATGAGATGCCGATTTGCGATGGCAGACAGACACTCGAAATGATTAGAGCCGACGAAGAAATGGGAGATATACCCGTGATTTTTCTGACCGGTGTCAGTGACCGCGAGCATGTGGAAGCGGTGCTGAGGCTGAAGCCTTCGGGATATCTGCTGAAACCGCCTGTCAGGAAGACCTTGATTGAAGCTATAGAAAAGGAACTTTCGAAATAGGAGAAAGCTATGTCACAGATGAGCCAAAAGAGAATTCAAGTAATACTGCCGATGCTGGTTTGCCTGCTTGGCATAATGCTCAATGTGGGCGGAGCGTTTTCCGTCAGCGCAAAGGGCATTCCGCTTTATGCGGATACGGCGGGGACTGTACTTGCGGCATTTTTCGGAGGATATATTCCGGGAATATTAACCGCGCTGCTCACCAATATCATTAACTATATGTATGACGACGTTTCAATCTATTACGGCTTTATAAACGTTTTGATTGCCGTCATTACAGCATATGTGGCAAAGAGAGGCAAAATGCAGCCGGTAAAGGCGGTAGTTTTTTGTCTTGTTGCAATTTCAGTTGTTTCGGGCTGCATCGGCGGAGTGATTACATGGTTTGTCGAGGGAGAGGCCTTTAACGAGAGAAATCTTGTTATGGCATTCCTGATGCGTTTTGAAGGCATCGACAGCTTTTGGGATTGGTATCTTTTAAACTTTGTGATTAATTTCATAGATAAAGCCATTTCTATTGTAGTTGCAGGCCTGTTTATCTCTCTGGTGCCAAAGACGATGTGGTCAAAATTCGATATGACCATGTGGCTTCAGGAGCCTGTTGACAAGGAAAAGCTGACACAAATGTACGGAGAAAAGAAGCTTTCTCTGTCTCTCAACAAGAGGATTGTTCTACTGCTGACAGCCTTTGCACTGGTTGTTGTAAGTGTCAGCACATGGCTTTCAATCAGCCTTTTCCGCGAATATTCCATGAGGCAGCACATTAATCTGGCAGAGGGACTGGCCAGGGTTGCGGCTTCTGTAATCGATGGCGACAGCGTTGACAGATATCTGAATGAAGGTGTGACCGATGAGGAATACAAAAAGACCGAAAAGGTGCTGAGATATCTCCTCGACCATACGCCGGAGGTGAAATTTATCTATGCGTATAAAATTCTGCCGGACGGCTGTCATGTAGTGTTCGACTTGGATGCGGATAATATAGAGGCTGCCGAGCTGGGCGAAATAATACCGATTGAAAGCGGATTTATGGATTATATGCCGGATCTTTTGAGCGGAAACAGGATAGACCCTATAGTAACAGACGACACGTACGGCTGGCTGCTGACAGCATACGAGCCTGTATATGATTCTGCGGGCAGCTGCGTCTGCTATGCGGCTGCGGATATCGAGATGGAGGAGCTGCTTGCGTATGAAGGGCAGTTCTTGGCAAAGCTTTTGGGAATATTCAGCGGATTTTTGTTCCTGGCTCTGTCGGTAACGTTGTGGATTGCGAAATACCAGCTGCTGCTTCCTATCGGGGCGATGACATATACTGCGTCAAATTTCAGCTATGGTGATGAGTTTGAACGTAAAAAAAATGTCGAGGCGCTTTCAAAGCTCGACATAGCAACAGGCGGTGAAATTGAAAAGCTGTACAGGGCATTCCTGCGTGCAACCGAAGAGAGTACGCGGTATTTTGAAGAAAATAAGCAGAAAACCGGTAAAATTGACACTCTCCAAAGGAGCTTTATCATGGCGCTTGCGGAAATGGCCGAGAGTCGCAACAGCTTCCTCAAAGGCAGCTCCCGCAGGGAGACCGAATATGCTGAGATTGTAGCAAAAAAGATGAAAGAGCTGGGATATTACAGAGAAAAGCTTACTGATAAATACATCAGCGATTTATCACTGGCGGTGCCGCTTCACGACGTCGGCGTCATAGCCATGCCCGATGATGCGTTTACGGATTCCGAAAAGATGCGTGAGCATACCGTAAAGGGCGAAGAAATGCTGAAAAGAGCAGCAAGCGCAATCCCCGAAGCGAGCTATCTTTCGGAAGCAATCAATACTGCGGGCTGCCACCACGAAAGTTGGGACGGCAGCGGCTATCCGCACGGACTTTCCGGTGAAGACATTCCTCTTTCGGCGCGCATAATGTCCGCGGTTGAGAGGTTTGACGATATGACCACTCCAAACAGTAAAGAGCCCCTTTCTGTTAAAGAGGCTCTTGAAATCATTGCCAAAGACGGGGGGACCGTTTTCGATCCTCTCATCTCCGATGCATTTGTAAAGGCAGAAAATGAACTTACACAAGCGATTAAAGAACGAACCTCCTGACCGCTTCGGCAACGCCGTTTTCGATGTTCGACGGGGCGATATAGTCAGAGGCATCCTTTACTTCGTCGGAAGCATTCCCCATAGCTACGGAAAGCCCTGCGACCTTTAACATTTCGAGGTCGTTGGGACTGTCACCGGCAGCCATCATGTTTTCTGTTTTTATGTCGAGGAGCTCGCCGAGGACCTCGAGGCCGCTCGCCTTGCTGGTATTCAGTGCTCCGAGCTCCAAATTTGACCGCATGCTGGTCGTTACGGTGCAGATATGCTTCTTTTCGAGGAGCTCCCAAATGCGGGCTTTATCCGCATCATTGTTAAAATCTATGAGAACACTTTCTATATGTTCACGGTTTTTCGATAAAAAGCCGAGTATATCGTGCACACCCTCTCTGGTTGCCATCAGATACTCGTTTCTGCCTGTCGAAAGGCCGTATTTTTCTATGCCTGTTCTGTAATATTCGTCCATAAAAGCACGGCCGCCGGTGAACACCTCAACCAAAAAATTCTCTTTTTTGAGTATTTCCACGAGGCAGTCGATGGCCTCGGGACTGTGGCAGGAATTGTGAAGCAGCTTCCCCGTCGGAAGATGAACTATTCTGGCACCGTTTGAGACGATGACATATTCTATGGCATCGAAATTAAGTATATCCTCCGGAAGCGCGCAGAAAGGTCTGCCTGTATCTATTACCACATGCACGCCCGCCTTTTTTGCCTCTGAAAGGGCCGACCTCGTTTCTTCGGAAAGTCTGCTGTGCTCGTTCAGAGCGGTGCCGTCGAGATCCAGGGCTATCAGTTTTATTTCGGGTGCTCTGTCCATTTGCTCTGTGCTCCTTATTTTACGCCGGCGTATTCGTTGAAATAGGAATTGATTTTCCTGATGGCTTTCATGCTGTTAAAGTTGTCGTGCCCCGGATAGACGGTTGTGTCTCCTGAAAGCAGGTCACTCAGCCTGTGGCAGCTTTTGTGCATACGGCGGTCGTCGCTGTCCTTGAAATCGGTGCGGCCTATGTCGTCGCAGAAAAGTGTGTCGCCGGTAAATATAATCTTGCTTTCTTCGAAGTAGTAGCACACGCTTCCGCCCGTGTGGCCGGGAGTGTGAATGACGGTGAAAGCTTCGTTATCAAGCATTAAAACATCGTCACCTTCAAGGATGACATCAACATCATTTCCGTACATATCCAGATCCTCCCTGTGCAAAAAGACAGGCAGCTCTCTGCTTTCACGGATTTTGCCCACTGCGTCGGTATGGTCATAGTGATGGTGAGTCAGCAGTATCCCCTTTGGGCTCAGCTTTTCTTCTTTGATAAATTTCAGTATTTTGTCTGCGCTGTGCCCCGGATCGATGATGTAGCACTCGCCGCCGGTTTTTCGATATACGACGTAGCTGTTTTCCTCAAGGGAGCCCCCGATGAAGCGTTTAACTTTCATTTTTTCCTCCGAAAGCTTGTAAACTAAGTCTTTGCAAAATTGCATCAACATTTTTATTTTAGCTTTTTATAGCTGCTTATGCAAACATTTTTGGCTAAAAACCAAAAATATGCAGAATTTCTCTTGTAAAGACTTTTCAAAGTGTTATAATTACTATGCGATGGGCGTTGCAAAACAGCAAATTTGTGATGCCGATTTTGATTTTACAACGAAAACGCCGCAAAATGTTGCGCAAATTAGTCTAAATGTGATATCATATCACATGAAAGGTGAATAAATATGAAAGTAGCAATCATAGGCGCCGGCAAGCTTGGCACAAAGGTAATCGAGGCACTGCTTGGAGGCGACCATTCGGTAACAGTCGTTGACTGTGAACAAAGCGTAATAGACAAGCTCAGCTTTCACATGGATGTCATGACGATTCAGGGCGACGGCAGAGAGGTCAGAACTTTAAAGGAAATAGGCATCAGTGGCTTTGATTTCCTGCTCGCATCAACCGACAGCGATGAAAAGAATATTGTCATTGCATCATTTGCAAAGCAGCTGGGCTGCCGCCAGGTAATCGCAAGAGTCAGAGACCCTGAGCACCTGCGCCAGCTCGAGTTTATAAAGGATACCCTCGGCATCAACTACATCGTAAATCCCGACAATGTAATTACGAGCGAGATTTATAAATATCTGGTTGAAAAGTACACGCTCGGCAACGGTATTTTTACCAGCGGTAAGGCTTCACTTCTGGAGTTCAAGGTAGCTAAAATGCCAAAGCTGATCGGTCTTCCGATGACTCAGTTCAGGAGCGTACTGCCCGGAATGCTGGCAACCGCAATTTCCAGAAACGGAAAGGTCATCGTTCCTCACGGTGATACCATCATCGAGGCAGGAGACAGCATATATGTAATAGGCGAAAGAGAACCAATCCTGAAGCTCAGCGAAAAGGTGCATGTAAAGGGTAAATATACGGATCTTCAAAAGGTAATGATTATCGGTGGAGGAAAGACGGGCTTTTATCTGGCTCAGCGCCTCTCCGAGTTTGGCATATCCGTAAAAATTGTAGAGGAAAGCGAGGAACGCTGCCATTATCTGACCGAAAACCTTCAGAATGTAATGGTGCTTCACGGCGATGCGACAGATACGACATTCCTCGAGGACGAAAACCTCGACGAAATGGATGCCTTTGTAACCACAACGGGCTTTGACGAAGAAAACCTCCTGCTTGCACTGATTGCAAAGCAGCACGGCATAGAGGACGTTATAGCAAAGGTCAGCCGCGACAGCTACACAGCACTCACCTCGGCAATGGGCATAGACATTGCTCTGAACCCACTCGATATCAGTGTAAGCAACATTCTCCGCTTCATTCAGGGATCCAAACGCATCGTTTCAACCCACCTTATTCAGGGCCAGGCGGAGCTGATGGAAATCCGCGCTACCGACCGTATGGCAATAATGAATACTCCGCTAAAGGAATTGCACCTGCCAAACGATGTCTTAATCGTTGCAATCCACAGAGGCAAGGACTTGATAATTCCTTCGGGCGATACGGAAATACAGGAGGACGACAGAATTATCATCATGAGTCTTTTGACCGAGATTCCTGTACTTGAAAAACTGCTTAGAAACAAGAAAGGCTTTCATTTGTTTGGCAAATAAGAGGGGCTTATGAATCTGAATTTCAGAGGGATTTCGCGGGTAATAGCCATTCTTTTCCATATGCTGGGGGTAGCAATGCTGCCTTCCGCACTGGTGGGCTTTATATATTGCGAAACAAAAATGACAATTGTATTCATAGCACTCGGCGCTGCACTATTTTTGATAGGCAAGCTGATGTGGCGCTTCATTGAGCCATCCATGGTCATGTTCAAGATCAGGGACGGCCTTCTTGTTGTGTTCTTTTGCTGGATTATTTGTGGTCTTGTGGGGGCGCTGCCCTATATCTTTTCAGATTGTGCGGGTAGCGTAGTAAATGCTGTGTTCGAATCCTATTCGGGCTTTACCACCACAGGTGCCACTATTTTTTCTGATGTTGAAATCCTGCCGCATTCACTGCTCTTCTGGAGATCGTTTTCTCAGTGGCTGGGCGGCTTTGGCGTGGTGCTGATTCCTATTGCGGTGCTTCCGAGGCTTGGAATCGAAGGCTCCGTAATAGTCAGAGCCGAAATGTCGGGGACACTTGTAAACAGAGTGGCACCAAAGCTCAGCGATACGGCACGCAGAATGTTTTTTATTTTCTCATTCTGGACGCTGCTTGAGGCTGTTCTTTTGATGATTGGCGGACTCAGCCTTTTCGATGCGCTGACTCACTCGTTCACTACGATGAGCACGGGCGGCTTTACAAACTATAATGACAATCTGGGGCATTTCGGCAGCACCTATGTTTACTGTGTCTTTTCATTTTTCATGCTGATTGCGGGAATAGATGTGACCACGCAGGCAAAGCTGTTCGCGGGAAAGATTATGGAAGTCGTAAAGGATGCGGAGCTGAGATATTATCTTTTCTTTTTTGCCGCAGCGACTGCTCTGATTGTGATATATCTGACCGCTTCGGGATACGAAGCCCCAACCTTCAGAGGCTTTGCAAAATCCGCATTCCACGTGCTTTCAACGCTTTCAACGGCAGGCTTTTACGAAGCCGAGTTTGACTTCTGGCCGCTGTTTCCAAAGATGATTCTGCTGCTTCTGATGTTCATGGGCGGCTGCATATCCTCGACAAGCGGCGGCATAAAGGTTTTTCGTGTGATAGTATTTTTAAAGCTGATAAAGCGTGGTGTGCTGGTACGCCTGCATCCGAGCGCGGTAGTGGATATGAAGGTGGGCGGAAAGAAAATCAGCAGCAGTGTGGGCTCTGCGGTAACCGGCTTCATCTTTCTCTATGTGGCGCTTGTGGCGCTTGGCACGGCGCTCTTGACACTGAGCGGTGTGGATAATCCGACCTCCTTTGTCAGTGTGCTGGCTTGTATAGGAAATATCGGCCCTGCGCTTTCAATAGGCGGCAGCTCAATGCAGTACAGCATTTTCTCGGATCCTATAAAGCTGCTTCTGTGCCTCTACATGCTGGCGGGCAGACTCGAGCTTACTGCAGTTATAGTAATGTTTTCAAGGCACTTTTGGAATCCTGACCTGAGCAGATAATTGGTGTATAATTATTAAAGAATATGAACTTCAGACTTGTTTCAAAAATTTCAAATATGACACTGCTGATTATCGCTGCAGCAATGGTACCGGCATTTTTCACAGCGCTTTACTATCACGAGCGCGACATAGCCATAGGCCTTGCCGTGTCTTCAGCAGTTACGGCGGCAATAAGCGGTGCCTTTCTGATGGCAATAAAGCCGGCAAACACCACTCTGAAGCCGCGCGAGGGATACCTCGTAGTCAGCCTTTGCTGGGTGCTTTCATCGTGCTTCGGAGCGCTGCCATTCCTGATCGGCGGGTATACATCCTCTCCGATAGATGCATTTTTTGAGTCATGCGCATCCATAACAACGACAGGCGCAACAGTATCGGTTTTAGAGCTGATGCCGCGGGGACTTTTGATGTGGAAGGCGATGATGCACTGGCTCGGCGGAATGGGAATCCTGGTGTTTGCGATATCAATCCTGCCCGCAGTGGGCGTTTCGGGCAACAATCTGTTCAATGCGGAAAGCTCGAATATTCAGCAGACAAAGCTTTCGGGCAGAATGTCTGACTCGGCGAGGACTCTCTATACGATGTATTTCGGGTTTACGATTTCTGAATTTCTATTGCTTTTCTTTAGCAAGATGACTACCTTTGATGCGATAATTACCACTCTCGGTTCGGTCAGCACCAGCGGATTGTTCGCTCATTCAAGCGGCCTGATGTCGTACAACTCGATTTATATAGAGCTCGTTACCGCGTTCTTTACCATAGCGGTTTCGGTGAAGTTTTCTCTGTATCAGTATTTGCTGCGCAGGGAATACGGCAAATTCTTCGATCCGGAGGTAAAGGCATTTCTAAAGATTTTGTTTATCGCCTTTGCCTTTGTAACGCTGGATTTATACCTGCACGGCAGCTACGGCAGTATCTTTGAAACCATGCGTTATGCCCTGTTCCAGGTAATAGCGTTCGGAACGACCACAGGATACGGAATAGCAAACTATACACTCTGGCCGGCATTTTCGAGATTTATCCTCTTCCTGCTGTTTTTCGTGGGCGGCTGCGCTGCATCCACCAGCGGTTCAATAAAGGTGGTCAGAGTCTTTATCGCATTCAAGCTGGTTGTCAGGAACATTTATCAGAGGCTACATCCGAATGCGGTAGTGGCGGTAAAGGTCGGAAACAAGGCTATACCCGCAAAGACCGTGTCATCCGTAACATCATTTATATTTATGTTCTTTTTGGTGTTCTTTATAGGAACCTTGATTTTGTCGCTGCAAAACCTCGACCTGAAGACTACAGTATCGTCAGCTATATCTATGCTCTCCGGAACGGGAATAGCATTCGGAAGCATAGGGGCTACAGGCAACTTCAGCGTATTCTGCGGACCGCTGCGTCTGGTGCTCTGTGCGCTTATGCTGCTTGGCAGACTGGAACTGTTTACAATAATCATGATATTTACTCCGTCATTCTGGAACCCGACTCGTTCACAAAACGTAGCCTGATTTCGATTTGCAAGAGAGCAAGTATAAATCGCCTGACTTCAGGCGATTTTTTTTTGTGCTTTCAGACCTGTCCCCTTTTAGGATTGAAATGGAAAAATATGGTATGTATAATAAAAAGTGGAATAGTCATATTCAGTTCGGGTTTTAGATGAAAGGAGAGAGATTATGAATCACAAAGAAAAAACATCATGTGGGGATACCATGCACAACAAGACCTTTGGAAGCATCGGGGAAGAAAAGGCGTGCGAATATCTTTCGCAGCTGGGTTACGAGATAATCGACCGCAATTTTGAGACTTCATGCGGAGAACTGGACATCGTGGCTCTTGACGGAGAGATGCTGGTTTTTGCAGAGGTGAAAACTAGGAAAAACAAAAGATACGGACGTGCTGCTCTTTCGGTTACAAAAAATAAACTGAGACACATTGCACTTTCCGCCGGAATCTACATAAAGGCAAAGCCCGAGCATAAACGGCGCTGCTGCCGCATAGATGTTTTGGAGGTTTATCCCGGCAGCGACTTTTTCAAAGGGGATAAAACCGAGATTGTCCACTTAAAAAATGTATATATGGAAGGGGTGGCATAATGTTATCAAAAATCGTAACTGCAGGGCTGATTGGAATTGATGCCTACCCTGTTTATGTGGAGACAGATGTGACAAACGGCCTGCCGGCAATTACAGTTGTGGGACTGCCTTCAACCACAGTCAGGGAGGCAAAGGAAAGAATAAAGGCGGCAATTACAAATTCAATGTTAGAGTTTCCCGATGGCCGCATTACAATCAATCTTTCGCCGGCGGGAACCAGAAAAGAGGGAAGCTACTTTGACCTTCCGATGGCAATCGGAGTGCTTGCAACAGACGGAAGCAACCTGCTTGATGGCAATATGCTGAGTGAATACGGCATAATGGGAGAGCTGGCACTCGACGGCAGTGTCAAACATATCGACGGTGCGCTGCCGCTGGTTATCGGACTGCGAAACAACGGCTTCAGAAAGCTGATGCTGCCGAGGGAGAACCTTGCGGAGGTGGGACATGTAAGCGGGGTCAGCTTCTACCCTGTGGATTCGCTTACTCAGGCAGTGCTGCACT
>DGGP01000028.1:10937-11300 GCA_002392265.1 Firmicutes bacterium UBA3871
AGGCAGTGCTGCACTTTGCCGGGGTGGAGCCTGCCTTGCCTGCGCTGCCGCCTGAGAGCTGCGAGGAGGGAAAAGACGGGTATACGCTCGACTTTTCCGAAGTAAAGGGGCAGGAAATAGCAAAGCGCGCGCTTGTCATCAGCGTGGCAGGAGGGCACGGAATTTACCTTCATGGCTTTCCCGGTTCCGGCAAGAGCATGCTTGCAAAGAGAATCCCGACAATAATGCCAAAGCTGTCCTACGATGAAATGCTGGAAATTACGATGCTCTACTCTGTAGCGGGAAAGCTCAGCGCGGGGGAACCGATGATAAGAACCAGACCGTTTCGCGCGCCGCATCATTCCATTACCAGAGCGGCACTTC
>DGGP01000052.1 GCA_002392265.1 Firmicutes bacterium UBA3871
GTGCCTGTCCCCAGATTCGCCTAGTTTGGCAGGTGGTAAGTTTTTGCCTTTTCCTCACCGTTTAAGAGACGAACGCCGCCTTCTGCGAGAGCTTCCATTTCGGACTCGCCCGGCATCTTCTCAACAGTAACGATGTTTGACAAAGTCTTTGCCATAAAGTCGGTTATTGTCTTCGCATAAGCCAGACCGCCTGTCAGGATGACAGCATCTGTCTTTTCGCCCATGATTCCCATGAGTGCTCCGATTGACTTACAGAGCGAGTAACCCATTGCTTCGAAAACAAGCTTTGCCTTTGCATCACCGCCTGCAATTCTCTCTTCGATTTCCTTGCCGTTGGATGTTCCGAGGTGTGCCATGAGACCGCCCTTGCCGCGAATCAGCTTCTTCACATCTGCTTCGCTGTACTGACCGGAGAAGCAGAGCTTTATGAACTTCAGCAGCTGTGCGCCGCCTGCACGTTCTGCGGAAATGTGGAACTCGTCATCACCTAAGGTGTCGATGAGTGTGCCTTTCCTAAATGCCATAACGGAGCAGCCTCCGCCCATGTGGCAAACGATGATGTTCATCTTTTCAAAATCCTTGCCCTGAGCCTTTGCGTATCGGATGGCTTGTGCACGGCCGTTTAAAACGTGCGCAGCGCTGGAACGCTTGAACTGAGTATAGCCGCAGATTGTTGCGATTTCAGGGAATTCACCGGATGTAACGGCATCGTAGATGTAAGCCTTGATGCCAACCTTGTCGGCAAGGTTCTTCCCGATGAGGCCGCCGAGAAGTGAGCCGTGAGGGCTGGTGAGTTCTTCGTCGCCGAGTGCCTTGTAGAGGTCGTCGTTAACTTCGTATGCGCCGTTTGAAATAGGTGGAACCATTACAAGTCCGCCACGACACATTATAATTTCGATGCTTGCAAGGTCGATGTTTTCTTCCTTCAGTGCCTCTAAAATATATTCTGTTCTGTACGGAGCCTGGGATGGAATGTCCTTGAACTCCGCAATCTTTGCTGCATCGTGCTCAACGTTCTTCTGGAAAATCTGCTTTGTGTCTTCGTAAACAGCAATCTTTGTGCTGGTTGAACCCGGATTAATTACTAAAATTTTGTGAGCCATTTTAATCTCCTTTTTCTATATCGTCTATCGCCCATCGTCTATTGACAATAAACGTTCCCTCCCATACCTACTCAACCTGAGCTGCGCAGAGCATCAGTGCATAGTACTTTTCCTCAAAGCTGGAGCCGCGGGAAGTCAGTACTACAGGAACCTTTGCGCCGAGGATTATACCTGTCATTTCTGCGCCTGCAAAGAGAATCAGACCCTTGCAGCTGATGTTACCTGTTGCCATGTTAGGCATCAGGAGAATGTCCACATCGCCTGTGATAGGTGACTTGTATCCCTTGATTTCTGCAGCTTCCTTTGAGAATGAAAGGTCGATGGAGATAGGTCCTTCGAGGTTAATCTTTCCGAACTTGCCTTCGTCTGCCATCTTCTTTAATTCTGCAGCGTCAGCCGATTCAGGAATTTTTGGGTTGTAATTTTCCGCTGCACAGAGAACTGCAACGTTCGGGCAGTCATAGCCGAGCTTGCGGAAAAGATCGAGAGAGTTGTTGAGAATACCAACCTTCTGCTCGAGATTTGGATGAGGCATCATGCCGCCATCAGTAAAGCCAACGAGCTTATGATAGTTTGGAATGTGAACAACTGCCATGTGGCTCATAACGCCGCCCATGCCGATGCCTGTTTCCTTATTTACAACTTCCTTGAGAATTGTGGAAGTTTCGAGCTTGCCCTTCATCAGGAAGTCGCCCTTGCCCTGGCGAATCAGCTCTACTGCCTTGAATGCAGCTTCCTGATCCTCGGTTGCCTCTACTATAGCAGTCTCGTCTACACTGTAGCCGAGCTTTTTAGCCTTTTCTATAATGTCATTCTTTTTGCCTACGAGAATGTATTCTACAAGTCCTTCTTTGTGCGCTTTCAGAACCGCTTCAAGTGCGTGCTCGTCATGTGCTGCAGCCACTACCACCTTTCTTACAGGCTTTTTCTTTACCATTTCAACCAATTCGTTGAAGTTCTTTAATGCCATAATTCTTCTCCTTTTCTTATTTTATTACCATTTGTTGGACACCTTTTCGGCAAAGCCGAGCAGGTCTTCAATTTGCAGAACCGTGCCGTCGTCGAGTACTGCGCGACCTGTGTAGTGTCCGAAAACCTGATGCTGATTCGAACCGAGGATTACAAAATCTGTGTTTGCCGCCCTGTCCAAAACAGGGGTAAATTCCATCTCGAATCTGCCATCATCACTTGTAAATGTCCATTTTTCCATGAACATCTCTTCACTGTCTGCGGTTTCAACCCTAAGCCCCGCCTCCGTACCGCAGCAGCCGCCGCGGGTTACAAAGGTTTTGTTCTTTGTCGGAATATTAAAGCTTACCCGGCTGAGTTTATGGCCCACGCCATCGTAAAAGATAATATTCTCCGTCGCAGGGTTGTCTCCAAAGCCATAGCCTATGTTGAAACCAAAGCGCTTGCCGGAAACCATCCCGCTTGCGCTGCCCCAGTACCAGGTGTTTTTGTATGTCCATACACCGCGGCCCCAGTCGAGACAACCGAAGCTGTCCTCGGGACTGAACTCATATCTCGCAAGCTCACTGCCGTCGGCGCTAACCAATTTCACCAGGCCTGCCGCTTCCTGACAGTTAATTTTTTGATTGTAGTAGAAGGCAGTTTTCTTTTCGCTAAACGGCGTAGCCATCACTATCGTATCGCCGGGATACTGCGTAAGGCAAATTTCGCCTTCAATCCCAACTGTGCCGCTGCCGAGGCCGAACTTTTCAGCGCTCGCAAATTTTTTCATGAAAAAGCTAAGCTTCCTCTCAGTCTTCCCTTCACTGTCCGGACCGGGATTCTCGAAGCTTATGCTGTAGCCTGAGCCGCTGCCCTTCACATCACCCGCAAGCGATGAAGGCGGAAATCTGCGTCTGCCAAGCGTCATAACGCCCATCGGGGAGGTCGTCTGCTCGACCGGCTTTTCACCGCGAAAGTCAAGCAGAGAAATACTGTCAAGGCTCATGTAGGAATTATCGTCGACAGTTAAAGCTATCGCGTAATTCGGACATGTAATCAGGTAATAGTCCCACTCCTTGATTCGGAGAGCGCCGCCCTTTACAGCCGACCTGTCGTAGTCCAAAATCAGACTGCGCGCCCAGCCTTCGGCGGTTAAATGCCCTGCTGAATCGAGCAGCGGTTTTCTCTCAACTATTTCGTAATCCCTTTGCATTTCGTTCTCCTATCCTCTGGCCTGGAAGGTCGAGAATTTCTGGGTCGCTCTCAGATATTGAGCGAGCCGCCCTATGTTAGCGTAGTAATATGAACACTTGTCTTCTTTTTTTACCTCTATGAGGTTAGCTTCCTTCAGCTTTTTGATATGCTGGGATATGGTTGCCTGGGAGTAATTAAACTCGGCAACCACATCCTTGTTGCATACCTTTTGCATGTCCTTGTTGCAACGCAGGATGAACTGATAAATCTGAATGCGTGCAGGATGCGCGAGCGCATCCGAAACCGAAGATACTATTAATATCTCCTCATCCTTCATCAGTTCGTTGTCTTTTCTCAGTCTCATGTCAGTCCTCTTCTAATCTGCAATTTGGCGTTATATCGCCTATTTACAATATACTATACTCCTCGGATTATTTCAATACCTACATACTCATCTCCAAGCCCTGCGAGCGATTCCCTTTTGTAACCCGAAAGTATGAAAGAGGTATTTGCGTTACCTTGGACAGAATGACCCCCGCAAATGCGGGGGCCAATATTTTTTGGGGTATTTTTTGTTTCTTTATTGGCCGTATAAGAATACTATACTAAACTCATGCCAACCTTGAGTGCTTTAAGGTTATCCTCTACGAAGTTTGGCTTTACGTTAGCCTTGATAATAGCTTCCCAGTTGATTCCTTCAAGACTCATAGCCTTGATAAGAGCTCCGAGCAAAACAATGTTCTGAGTTTTGCCGTTACCGAGCTTCATAGCTTCATCCGTAGCATTTACTACTGTAACATCCTTGCAAGCCTTTTTAATCTGGTCGATGATGTCTGCAGCATAGTCAGCCTGGCCCATAATAACAGGCATAGGCATCATTTCGTGGTTGTTTACTACAACCTTTCCGGATGGCTTTAAGTATTCAAGCCAACGGAGTGCTTCCATCTTTTCAAAGGAAACGATAAGGTCTGCTGAACCCTTTTCGATTACAGGTGACCAAACCTTGTCACCGTATCTAACCTGTGAGGATACGGAACCGCCACGCTGTGACATTCCGTGAATTTCGCTCATCTTTACATCATAGCCTTCTTCCATGAGACCCAGTGTAAGGAGTTTGGAAGCAAGGATTGTTCCCTGTCCGCCTACGCCGACGAGTAATACGCTCTTAGTTTCCATTATTTTGTCTCCTTTCTGATTGCTTTCTGTCCGCAAATCTGTTCGCAAACGCCGCAACCTACACACTGAAGCGGATCTATTTCAGCCTTCTTTGTGTCTCTGTTGAGGAAGAGAGCAGGGCAGCCGCTCTTTAAGCAGAACTTGCAGCCTACGCACTTGTCAGCATCAACAACATCCTTTGACTTATATGCATTAGGGAACTTGTTCTTGTCGTCTTCGCTGAACTTCTTGAGTACGCAAGGGTACTTTGTGATGATTACGGAAGGACCGTCAAGACCGAGAGCCCAATCAAGAGTTTCCTTAACCAGCTTCAGGTTGTTAGGGTCGATAGTTTTGATGTTCTTTGCTCCGAGAGCACGGCAAACTGTCTCGATGTCGAGCATAGTTGCGTCTGTAGTTCCGTCAGCGAGCTTACCTGAACCAGGGTTCTGCTGATGTCCCGTCATACCTGTAATACGGTTGTCGAGGATTACGGATACAGTCTTGGAGTTATTGTAGATACACTCGGTAAGAGAAGTCATACCGGAGTGGAAGAATGTGGAGTCACCGAGTACGGAAACTACTCTGTAGTCGGAGCCTGCCTTGTCAAAGATCTTTGCTGCGCCATGGCCGGATGAGAAGGATGCGCCCATGCAGGTTGCAGTATCCATTGCATTGTATGGAGGTGCAAATGCGAGAGTGTAGCAGCCGATATCGCCTGTTACCATTACATTCTTTCTCTTTCCGAGCTCATAGAAGAATCCTCTGTGAGGGCAGCCTGCGCAAAGTGCAGGAGGTCTGTTTACGATATCCTTGTGGTCGTATTCAATGCTCTCGAGAACCTTGCCTGTTACACATTTTCTGATAACATCGGATGTGAGCTCGTCATACTTAGGGAAGAGGGACTTGCCGACAACAATGTCTGCGAATCCGAGTCTCTGGAGAGCCTGCTCGAGGATAGGGTCGTTCTCTTCGATTACGTATACCTTTTCAAGTCCTGTGCAGAACTTTGTCATCATCTTTTCAGGAAGCGGATGAGTGAAACCGAGCTTTAAATAGTTAACGGTGTCACCGAAAACTTCCTTTGCGAAGCAATAGCACATACCGGATACTACAACGCCAACCTTCTTGCCATTGTCTTCGATTCTGTTCATTGGAGTGCTTTCGGAGTACTCGAGGAGGCCTGCGAGCTTGTCTTCAAGCTTAATTCTCATTTTCTTTGCGTTTGCAGGTACAGTTACATACTTTGTAACGTCCTTGTGATATTCCTTGATAGGAACTTCCTTGCGGTCGCCGCATTCAACGATACCCTTTGAGTGGCAGCCTCTGGTAGTCATTCTCATGAGTACAGGAATGTCGAACTTCTCGGATACTTCGAAAGCTTCCATCATGAAGTCCTTTGCTTCCTGGGAAGTAGAAGGCTCCATCATTGGCATTTTAGCAGCGATTGCATAGTTTCTGTTGTCCTGTTCGTTCTGGGATGAGTGCTGTCCCGGCTCGTCTGCAGTAATTACTACGCATCCGCCGTTTACACCCTGATAAACGAAAGTGAAGAGTGGGTCTGCCGCTACATTCAGACCAACGTGCTTCATTGATGCCATAGATCTGCCGCCTGCGATGGCTGCACCTACGGCTGCTTCGAGTGCAACTTTTTCATTAGGTGCCCACTCGGAAATAACTTCCTTGTATGTGGTCATGTTTTCTAGAATTTCTGTGGATGGGGTTCCGGGATAAGCGGATGCAAAATGTACGCCGGCTTCCCATGCTCCACGTGCTAAAGCTTCATTACCGGTTAAAAGTTTTTTCATTACAATTTCCTTTCCTTTAGCTTCATATTTGATATAACTTTCTATCCTACAAAACTACGTGGGCTTTAAAAAGCCACCTACCCTTCTATAATAATACATTTGCTTTCAAATTTAAATAGTTTTCGTGCGAAATATTCTATTATTTGAAACATTTTTACTGTTTAGTTTCCTTATACGAAACTCTGTATGGAAATTTCACAGCTTGCAAAAGTAACTTATAGAGGACATAAAAAACAGGGCAAAATTCATTTTTGCCCTGTCCCTAAATTTGCTTTTTTGGAAGTTTGGTGCCTGTCCCCAAATTCGCCTATTCGTTTTTCAGTGATTCGAGTGCTGACAGCTTCATTGCGCGGTTAGCAGGTGAGTATCCCGCAACAACGCCGATTGCTGTGGCAAAAGCGATTGCCGCAAGTATCAGCCACAGAGGTACCACCGAAATGGTCGTTCCGTATCCGCCGCCGAGCGATCCGAGCGCCGAGCTTAGGATGTCGAACAGCACCGTGTTCATCAGAACCGAAAGCACCAGCGAAACAATGACGCCCATAACGCCTCCGACAAAGCCGATCAGGCCGGCTTCCACGAGGAACAGCCTCCTGATGTCCTTCAGATTTGCGCCGATTACCTTCATTACACCGATTTCACGTGTTCTCTCGTAAACGGACATTACCATCGTATTTGTGATTGAAAGTGCCGCAACGATCAGCGAAATACCGCCGATACCGCCGAGGATTTTCTGAATCATCTGCGAGGTTTCCTTCATTGCCTGAAGCCAGTCTATCGGGCTGCTTGTCTGAAAGCCCCTGTCCTTTAACTCCGTATTGACAGACTCAACATAGTCGAGATCCTCTACGTAAATCAGCGCTTTTTCATATGTCTTGCCTACGCGGCTCTGAGGCTGAGGTCTCTGCTTTTCGGCCTTTGCCGTATCCTTGAGTATCTCCTCAACGCGCTTGATATTCATATAAATGCAGTAGTCCGAATCGTCGTTGGTCTCGTCCAAAAGACCGCAGGCCTTTACCTCGTAAATTTCGTACTTCGTCGCATCCTCCGGAATATCCTTGTCCTTTGCGCCGTAATAGCTGTCCGCCGTCAAAATCAGGTCCTCGCGCATTACATTTATGCGTTTTGATTCGTAATTGCTGCTCTTGCGATTATAGAACCACTCCGGCACCCAGGCTCCAACCAGTATAACATCCTTGTCCTTGTCGGTCAGAGTGCGTCCCTCCGCAAGAGTATATTTAAACTTTTCGAGCAAGTTCGGATCGATGCCTTTCACTTCCACATCTGTGACATATTCATCCGCACCAAGCGTCATGTAAGCGCTGACTATCGGCACCGCTGCCGTAACGCCCTCTATTTTTTCGATCTCTGCCAAAGACTTGTCGCTTATGACACCCTTTTGCTGCTCCGCATTGCGGCTGCTGCCACCGCCTCCCCAGTAATACATATTTATCATGTGGAGGTTTCCGTAGCTCTCGATTTGTGCCTTGTAAGACTCCGTCAGTCCGAAACCGACCGACAGCATCAGTACCACCGCACACGTGCCGATTACTACGCCGACTATTGCCAGCAGAGAGCGGGTTCGCCGCCTCAGAAGATTCTTCACGCAGAGGCCTAGTAAATCTCTTACGTTCATCCCATCCTCCGATTATTTCTTGTCTTCCTTTTTGTCTTCTTTGTCTTCGATTTCATAGGCAGCATCCTCAATTGCAAGCTTCTTTTCGAGGCGCTTTTTGCGAATCTTTCTGAAGATTATTGCGCCTGCTGCAAGAAGCACGATTACTGCCAGAATTATAATTGCCTTCCAAGGGATTCCCGGTTTTTCAGGCTCGGGCTCTTCCCATTCGCCCATATCATCAGGAACAAACTCTGTTGCCTCAAAGCTGAAAGGAACTTCCTCGACTACAGTGTTGCCCTCCGTGTCGTCATATTGGAGGCTGATTATACCCTCAACCAGGCCCTCCTCTATCGGCACGATATAGCAGGAATAGTCATCATCGGTTCCGGAGGCCATGTTACCGCCGAAATCGCCGTTGTTCTGATACTGATCAAAGTTTCCGCTTACGCTGACCATAACGTTGGAAAGAGTATTCTTTCCCATGTTGTAGTAAGTAAGCTGCACTGTGGTTTCTTCGCCGACGTAGGCCTCTTGCGGCAGAGTCAGCTGGCCGATGACGAGCTTGCACGGCTGTGTAACCTTGATCGAGATTGTGTCCTCGCTGGAGAAGGCTGTGCCCTTGCTGTCCTCGTATGCCATGCTTACGGTAAGACCCTTTGCGCCGGCCTCAGCGCTGTTGTCGCACTTCAAAGTCATCGTGTGGCTCTTGCTTGTACCTGCGCTTATCTTTTCGATGTAGTAGGAGTTGCTGGTCCCAACCGGCACGAATGCGCCGTCGCCGGAAACCGAAACCTTTACATTGTAGAGAGTCTTCTTTGATGTGTTAACGATGTCCATGGTGAGGTTGACTGTCGAGCCCGCAGCAACGCTGCCGCCGCCGATGGAGTAGCCCTTTACCATGAGGCGTGGATTTGCCTCTGCATCGCCCGGATTGTCATCCTTCTTCTCCTTTGCGTTTACGTAAAAGTAGAACGACTTAGAAGTGGAGTAATCCTTGTCTGTGTAGTTTGAATTGCCGTCGTAGTCAGTGCCGTCCTTGATTCTTGCAGCGGCCTTGAGGTCGATTGTGAACTCCTTGCTGCCGGTTGCGGCCTCTTCGTCGACATATACTTCAAACGAGCAGTTTGCTGTGCTTAATGATTCGATATATCCTACGTTTACAGTGTTTGAGCCGTTCTTAATCGTAACGCCTT
>DGGP01000159.1 GCA_002392265.1 Firmicutes bacterium UBA3871
ATTTACAGATGTGCCGACATGGGCGGAAGGCTATGTGGCTTATGCTTACGATAACGGGCTGGCGAACGGCATAAGCAGTGACAAATTCGGCGCAAGCGTGCCTGCGACGGCGCAAATGTTCTGCACCTTCACACTTCGCGCGCTTGGCTTTAACGATAATGCGGCAAAGGGCAGCACGGACTTTACTTATGCGGAGGCGGTTTCGTTTGCGGGCAGGAACGGGCTGCTGCGTGGGGATAGTGATGTGACAGGCTTTAACCGCGGAGCATGCGTGCGTATTATGGAATCGGCGCTTCGCCAGAGCACAAAGGATGGCGTAAGACTTTGGGAAAAGCTTGCAAGGGCGGGCGTGTTTACCGAAGAGGCGTACAAACAGGCCATGCCGCAATAGGGGCGCGAAGCAGAAAGACAAGGTAAAGTATGAAAGAGATTATAAAGAAAAAAGGATATGCGGTCGGGACATTCCTCGGCATTTCGAATGTGCAGACGGTTGAGTGTCTGTCTTATACGGGGCTTGATTTTGTAATTATCGATACCGAGCATGGACCTTATGATACCGAGACGATGGGCGATATGATAAGTGCTGCCGAAAAGGGCGGCATGGTGCCTGTTGTAAGGGTAGCCGACGTTACGCACAAGGAAATTCAGCGCGCGGTGGATAACGGAGCGCGTGGGCTTATCGTGCCGTGCCTTAAGACTACAGATGAGTTTAAGAAGGTCGCAGAGCTTGCAAAGTTTGCGCCGATCGGAAACAGGGGCTTCATAAAGGCGAGAGGCTCCGGCTACGGTAACGAGCCTTGGGCAGCGGTGCCTCTCAAAGAGTACATGAAAAACTGTAACGAGCGGGTGCTTACTCTCCCTCAGTGCGAGACTGCGGAGGCGCTTGAAAATATCGAAGAGATAGTAAGGATTGAGGGCATCGACGGAATTTTCATCGGCCCGTTCGACCTTTCGATAGCGCTCGGTATTCCTGCGGAGTTTGATAATCCGAAGTTTACCGAAGCAGTCGAGCGCGTAAAAAAAGCCTGCCACGAAGCGGGCAAGCTCTGTATGATGTTTTCGGGCTCTGCAGCCGAGGGTAAAAAGGCTGCGGAGGGCGGAATGGACGCTGTGGCTGTCGGCATAGACAGCATTGTCGTAAAAGAGGCTTACAGCAGGCTGGTAAGCGAAGTCAGAGGCTAAAGCCTACGATCTTTGATAGTGTGCGTAGAAATCAGTCATGTCCGGCCTGATGTAGTTGCGGGCGAACTCTATTTTGCGGCCTTTGTCGTCGCACGTGAGGTTGCTGAGCTCCATAACCGCTTGGTCGGGCTTTAGGTTAATCAGCTTTGCTTTGGACGGCTCTAAAAAGAGGACGCGCAGAGTCTGATTTGCAATTGTGGGGCGCATGTCGTTCCAGGTAAAAATATCATATATGGAAAAAAGCTCTATGTCCACATCGCCGTAGGAAGGCAGCAGCTTTTCGGGGATGTAGATTTCTTCGAGAGCTGCGGGTGTATCGCCGACATAGTCGATGCGCTTTGTGTACCAGACGGAATCGCCTTTGTCAATATCCAGCAGCATTGAATAATAAGGACCTGCCGGGCGCAGAGCTTTGATCAGCACGCGTGTGTGCGCATTGATGGAACGCTCGTCCATGGTCTGGCGATATCCGCCCAGAGTATCGAGATCGCGTTCCGTCTTTGGACCGTTTACAAACACGCCTTTTCCCTGAACCGAGCGGAGCAGGCCTTCGTATTTCAGTGCGGCCAGAGCGCTTCGAACGGAAAGGGGATTGAGGTTGTAGGTCTCGGCGAGCTGAGCTTCGGAAGGGATGGCTGTACCGATTGGGTATTCGCCATCTTCTATTTTACCGCGGATTACTTCTCTGAGCTGAATGTACAGAGGAGATTTATAGTTAATATCATTCATGTTTTTTTCCTCCTGCATAATCCCAGCGCAGAATGCTGGACATTTCCACAACATCTATACGGGCAATACTGCGGCAGTACTCGATTACTCTGTCATCAGGGTCTTTTGTGGTGCTAACTATCCAAAATGCCGGTGAGTCTGCTTTGATTTCCAGATATTCCGCTTCTTCGGCGTTTACCGCAGTGATGCTGGTCTTTTCTTCACCGTGGTCCGGTTTCAAACCGTAGACATTTTCTAAAATTGCATATAATGAACCCTTTACCAGGTCGTGTTCCTCGAGTTCCGGCGCAAGAATGCACGGAATAAAGGCATTCTCAATCATCATAGGTGTTTTTTCTATGATACGCAGTCTAGATATGCGATAAAGCTTTTCTCCGAGTGTGCGCTTGAATTTCTGCGCAAGGTGTTTGTCACATTCAACTGTTGAAAAAGAAAGCAGGCGTGTCTCGCAATGTCCGCCGTAGCGGGAAACTGACTGCGAAAAGCCTTCGAGATCCTGCAAAGTACGGGTGTGACGCGGTGCAATCATGGTTCCGCGCCCCTGAACGCTGTAAAGCCTCCCGGCAGCTTCCATAGAAGCTATTGCGCTGCGCAGGGTAATTCTGTTCATTCCCCACATTTCACTAAGCTCCCGCTCCGGCGGGAGCTTGTCATTTGCTTTCAGGTTGTTTTCCATAATATATGCTTCCAAATATTCCATCGCCAGTTCTTTTGGGCGAGGTTTGTATTCTTCCATTATAGTCCACCTCCAAATTGGTATGGAATTATTATATATTAATATATTAAAAATTGCAAGGAGATAATAGAATGGATTGCACGTTGAAAAACGGATTGACATTGGTATAAAATCGTGCTAAAGTTATATACATAAGTAAGAAACAATTTTAACTGCGCAGATACAGCGGAGAACAACGAATTGAGGTGAGAGTTTTGAAAAAAACAATTGTTGCACTCAAGGGTGTTGACAAGTGGTACGGAAACAATCATGTCGTAAAGAATCTCAATCTAGAAGTGGCAGAGGGTGAATTCCTGACGCTTCTGGGTCCATCCGGGTGCGGAAAGACAACTACACTCCGTATGATTGCCGGCTTTGAAGATGCCAGCGCCGGACGCATTGAAGTCCAGGGCGAAAGCGTTGATGAAAAAGAACCTTATCAGAGGGATGTCAACACTGTATTTCAAAGCTATTCTCTGTTTCCACACATGAACGTATTCGATAATATCGCGTATGGCCCGCGTATTAAAAAGGTTCCAAAGGAACAAATAGAGCGGGACGTAGAGGAAATGCTTCGCCTGGTTCAGATGACAGGATACGAAAAGCGTAAACCGGACGCACTTTCCGGGGGTCAAAAGCAGCGTATCGCCATCGCCAGAGCTCTGATCAACAATCCAAGAGTCCTCCTACTTGATGAACCTTTGGGTGCACTGGATTTAAAGCTTCGCAAACAGATGCAGATTGAACTCAAGCGTTTGCAAAGAAAACTGGGAATAACATTCATCTATGTCACCCATGATCAGGAAGAAGCAATGTCTATGTCAGATCGCATCGCAGTCATGAAGGACGGTGTCATCCTCCAGCTCGACAAGCCGACTGAAATCTACAACAGACCAAACTGCCGCTTTGTTGCTGACTTTATCGGCGAATCAAATATTTTGAGTGGTGTTGTGACTTTGGCGGAGGATGACCTGCTGACTGTGCAGACGCAAAGCGGAACGGTAAAGACAAAGGGCGCAGGCTTTGAAAAGGGTGAAGAGATTGACATTTCCGTGAGAACCGAGTCTCTGAGCTGTTCGGCAGAGCCTACAGAGGAGTTCTGCATAAAGGCAAAGATTCGTGATTTTACCAACATGGGTACTGTGACGAAAACCAGCCTGATACTGCCGGACGGAAAAGAAATTCGCATGTCAACCTTTGAACAGGATCCGAATTTAAGCGAAGGACAGGAGGTATACGTTTCCTGGAAACCTGAGAAATCAACTCCGATTCACAGAGATAAAAAGGAGGCGGAGTCATGTCAGTAGTTACAGGCCGAGCGAAGAAAGGTAACAGGCTGCCAATGCTGGCACAGGCAGGTCCTGTGTCGCTATGGATGATAGTCTTTGTCACGCTCCCAATGCTTTTCATCATATTCATCAGCTTTATGAGCAGGGGAACCTTTGGTGGCGTTGAATATACGCCTTCAATGGAATCCTATGAGACAATGATGGAAATCACTTATTTCCACGTTATTACAAAAAGTATCGGTGTTGCGGCGGAAACAACCATAGCATGCCTACTCGTAGGCTATCCGTTTGCTTATTATATTGCCCGCAAGCCTGCAGATGTGGCGTCCAGATTGATTACACTTTTGATGATTCCTTTCTGGACAAACTCGCTGATGAGGCTTAATGCGTGGATGCTGATTTTCCAGACAAACGGGCCGGTAAACAACTTTCTGGTTAATGTGAACCTGATTGAAAAGCCGATTACGTTTATATTTACCGACGGACTGGTACTTTTAGGACTTATTACAAACTATCTGCCGTTTGCGGTACTGCCTATGTATTCTTCGATAGAAAAGCTGGAAAAGCCTGTTTTGGAGGCTTCTGCAGATTTGGGTGCAAATCCGCGGCAGACACTGTTAAAGGTTACGCTGCCTCTGACTATTCCGGGAATATTCTCGGCTATAATCCTGACATTCATCCCGGCACTGGGAACATATGTAATTACGGATATGCTGGGCGGAGGAAAAGTCCTGTATATAGGTAATATCATAAAGAACCAGTTCGGAACTATCCGCAACTGGCCGCTGGGTGCAGCACTTTCGGTACTGCTTTTGGCAATTACTGCATTAATGCTGTTCCTTTACTCCAGATTCGCCAAAGTGGAAGATATGGAGGTGGTCTAGATGAGCAGAGAAGGAAAGGTAAATCGCAGGCTGCAAAGACAGCGCCTTCGCAAGATTCCATGGACCGTATTTATGACACTGGTCTATGCCAGCTTTTACATTCCGGTAATGGTAATGATTTTGTTCTCGTTTAACGATGCAAAGCGAAATTATTCCTGGATGGGATTCACCACACATTGGTATCCAAAGCTGTTTTCATTCGGAAACCACGATTTATGGGAAGCACTGGTTTATTCTTTGATTATTGCGGTGCTGGCCACGGTAATAAGTGTTGTAATAGGTGTTCTGGGCGGTATTGGATTAAAGAAATATGAATTCCACGGAAAGAAATTCATTAACATGATGCTTTTCATTCCGATTGTAGTGCCGGAAATAGTAATGGCTGTATCAATGCTGATTATCTTTATGGTAATAGGCGTAAAGCTGGGGCTTGCGACCATTGTAATCGGACACTGCACATTCTGCATACCGTATGCGGTAATCGTTATAAAGGGCAGAATAACAGGCGATAATGAGACACTCCAGGAAGCCTCGATGGATTTGGGCGCTACAAAGCTGCAAACCTTTATAAAGGTAACGATTCCGAGCATAATGCCGGGAATTATGTCAGCAGCATTTCTGTCATTTACGCTGTCCATTGATGATGTCATTATTTCGAACATGCTTGCCGGTGCCAGCCAATCGACTTTGCCTGTTTTGATTCTTTCTGTAAACAGGACGGGTATCACGCCTGACATCAATGCACTCACTACGGTAATGGTTATCGTAATGCTGTTTGGAATGGCGATAATGAATGTCCTTCAGAGAATTCATAAAAAAAGAGAAGCCGCGAGCTTGGCGGAAAGTGATGAACGTATTCGTGCTGCAAGGCTTGCAGCTGAAGAATATAATTAATTTTTATTAATTTAATTAAGCAACGCACTGAGAGGAGGTTGTTTTATGAAAACTAAGTTATTGGCAGTGGTTCTCGTACTTGTTATGGTATTTGCACTTACCGCATGCGGGGACAGCGGTTCCGAATCAGGCAACGCAGGATCGGAATTAAACATCTTTATGTGGGGTGATTATATCTCTGACGAAACAATTACCGATTTTGAAAATGAAACCGGAATTGACGTTAACCTCAGCTACATGAATGATAATGCTGATTCTGTTAACAAGCTTACAGCAGGAGCCGGTGGAGAGTATGATCTTATCATGACATGTGATGCATACATGGAATCCCTGATTAACGGTGGTTATCTCGAAGAGTTAGACCTTTCAAAGATTCCTAACGCGGAGAATATCAACAAGGCTTACTGGACAGAGCAGAACCAGAAGTATTGCATCCCTTACCTGATGAACTATATCTATGTAGTTTACGACACAGAAAGATGCCCAATCGATATCACATGCTATAACGACCTGATCAGACCGGAACTCAAGGGACAGCTCGGTTCTATCGACGGAGCGCGCAACCTGTTCCCAATCGCACTTATTGCGCTGGGTTACGACCCGAACTCAACTGAGGAATCAGAAATCGCAGAAGCATATGAATGGCTCAAGAAGTACAACGACAACGTAGTTGCATACGGTTCCACAGAGACTAACATCGTAAACGGAACAATCTCTGTAATGCTTACATATGACGGAAATACAGCAGAAGCTATGGCATCCATGGGAGATAACAACACCTTAACTGTAGCACCTTTCACAGAGGATCCTGTACAGCTTGGATTTGACCTCTATGTAATTCCAAAGGGTGCAACTCACATGGATAATGCATATGCATTCTTAAACTACATCACAGATCCTGAAGTAATGGCAAAGAACCTTGTGGAAAATCCATATTCATGCCCGAATGACGCTGCAGTAGCTGCCGCTTCCGAGGAATACAGAAACGGTCCTGCATTCGATTTTGACTACAAGGAAAACGTATTCTTCCAGGAAGACGTTGGCGATGCCATCAAGACCTATGACAAATACTATCAGAAGTTAAAGGTAGGTATAGGCGAATAATCGAATTGGGAGGAGAGCAAGTTGATCGATTTCAAAGAACAAGAAAAAATAGACAGCGTGCGTGGTGCTTTGGCACTGCGTTCGCAGATTGAACCGCTCGCAGACGGCATTTGGAAAAAGGGGCTTAAAAACCTGTGCTATCTGGGTATCGGCGGTACCTGGGCAAGCTGCCAGCAGGTAGTTTGCTACATGAAGGAGCGCACCTGCTTGGACGTATTCGCAATCAATGCTGCAGAATACAACACTACAGGGGACTGCAAAATCGGAAAGGGTACCTGTGTGGTTATTTCCTCCGTTACCGGAACTACCACCGAGATTGTACAAGCGGTAAAACTGGTACAGAGCAAAGGTGCAGAGGTCATCGGTTTCATAGACAAAGCAGATTCAGAGCTTGCCGGACTTGTTGACTACTGCATTACATATCCCATCAATGAGCAGATGAAATTCTTTATCACAGCCGATCGTTTCATGCATCTTAACGGGGAATTACCGGAGTATGAAGAAATGTATGCGGAGTTTGATAAGTATCTGCCGGAAGCACTCGTTCAGGTTGAAAAGGATTCCGATGATTTCGCTAAAAACTATGTCAGTGCGCACAAAGACGATGAGCTGCACTATTTTGTGGGCGGCGGAACGCTCTATGGAGCGACATATTCCTATGCAATGTGTTTTTGGGAAGAAATGCACTGGCTCAGAAGCAAATCGATTCACTCTGCGGAATTCTTTCACGGTACCCTTGAAATTATCGACAAGGACACTGCAGTAACAGTGTTTGTCGGTGAAGACAAGCAGCGCCCGCTTGGCGAGCGTGTGGCAAAATTCCTGCCGCGCATTTGTGAAAATTATACTATAATAGATACAAAGGACTACAAGCTGCCGGGAATCTCCGAAAAGTATCGCGGCAGAGTCTGCCATATGGTAATGCGCGCTGTTACAAATCGTATCGATGCGCATCTTGTAGATCAGACCGGCCATGATATGAGTCTGAGACGCTATTACAGAAAGATGGACTATTAAAGGAGCCATTATGAAGAAAATCGCATGTATCGGTGACAACTGCATAGATTTTTACGATGAAACCGGCGAAAGCTATCCCGGAGGAAATCCCGTAAACGTTTCTGTATATCTGCAAAGACTCGGACTTGAGTCTTCATATATAGGAATAGTCGGAGACGATGAATACGGCCGGCTGATGATTAATTCCATAAAGGATAAAAATGTGGATGTCAGTCACATGAAGGTGCTGAAGGGCAATACCGCAATCACCCATGTGAAAAGAGTTGACGGTGAACGCGTTTTCGGCGAAGACGATCCGGGTGTTGCAAAGGATTTTTTTCTGACGGATGAGGATTTAGACTTTATTGCCGGGCATGATTTGGTGGTTACGGGGCTTTGGGGCTATACGGAGCCGTTCCTTGCAAAAATTAAAGAACGCGGAATTCCCATTGCCTATGACGCATCCGACCATCCGACTCTGCCTCAGTGCAAGGAGGGTATAAAGCAGGCCGATTATCTGTTCTTTTCCGATGATGATTCGTCGGAAACAGACCTGCGTCTCAGGATGCAGAGCATTGCGCGAAAAGGGCCAAAGGTCGTTGTAGCTATGCGTGGAAAGTACGGCAGTCTGGCCCTGGAAGGCGACAGATTTGAGACGCTTGGCGTGGAAAAATGTGACGTTGTGGATACCATGGGTGCTGGGGATAGCTATATAGCGGGCTTTATGAGTTCCTATATCGGCGGTGCCGACCTTTTGGAATGCATGCGAAAGGGTTCGCAAACCGCGGCCGTTACCATAGGCTATAAGGGCGCATGGTAATCAAAGCAAAATAAAAAGCAGATGGTTAAAACCTGAACTAGTAAGATGAAAGTAGACATGTTAAAAAAGCATGTCTACTTTTCTTATGCTAGGATTTATGTAAGGAGGTGGTTTTATGGCAAGGCCAAAAGGAGGCAAAAACAGGAGCTGGTCTAAGGAGGAGAAGCTCCGATACGCCGAGTTCATGGGTGAATGCGAACTGGATACCTTCATCACCGGCTTCCGCCTCGGTGCCCGCTTTATGAAGGATACCTTCCTGAGCGACGAAGCCCCATTCGAGAGCTTCTTGGAGGGATAGATCAGAACTGTGCGATCCGGCAAATCGCACATTGGACGAAAC
>DGGP01000098.1 GCA_002392265.1 Firmicutes bacterium UBA3871
CTGACCGGTAACGGATTCTTTGCAGGCCTTTATATCGTCAATGCTGCCTGCTGCAACAATCTCGCCTCCGTTAAGCCCGGCTCCCGGTCCCACATCGACTATGTAATCCGCCGCATACATCGTATCCTCGTCATGCTCAACAACGATGAGGGTATTGCCTATGTCGGTAAGGTGCCGCAGTGTGGCAAGCAGCTTTTCGTTGTCCTTTTGATGGAGCCCTATGCTCGGCTCGTCGAGAATGTAAAGCACACCCATCAGCGATGAACCGATTTGGGTCGCTAATCTGATTCTCTGGCTCTCACCGCCCGAAAGAGTAGCGCTGGAACGCGAAAGCGTCAGATAGTCGAGGCCTACGTCCTTCAGGAACTGCAGTCTCGAAATGATTTCTTTCATAATCTGGTGCGCAATCTTTTCCTCGGTCGGAGTCAGCTTTAACTCTTTGAAAAACTCCAGGCAGCGCGCAACTGACATATCGCATACATCTGCAATGCTCTTTCCACCCACAGTAACCGCGAGAACCTCTTTTCTAAGTCTCTTTCCCTCGCAGTCCGGACATACCTTTGTCGTTGTGAAACGCGCCAGTTCGTCCTTGAAATAATCAGAGTAGGTCGCTTCATAGCGCTTTTGGTAGTAGTGAACTATCTCAATCGGCATCTTTTTGCCGGTCTTTGTGTAGAGCAGATCCGGGTCGATCTTTTGAATAAAGCCCAAACCGTTACAAGTCCGGCACGATCCGAAAGGAGCGTTAAAAGAGAAAATTCGAGGCTCCATTTCTTCGATGGTGATACCGTGGTCCGGACAAGCCAGCTTTGTGTTGTAGGTCTTTAGCTCTTCCTCGCAAAGCTCTTCACCGTTTCTACGCTGAACTATGCATGTAATCAGTCCGTCGCCGTGGCTGATTCCGAGCTCGACAGCTTCGGCAATTCGGCTTTCCTGCCCCTCGCGCGCTATGACTCTGTCTATAACTATCTCTATCGTGTGCTTGATATTCTTTTCAAGCTTGATTTCCTCGCCGTCATCAAGCTGGTGCATTTCACCGTCAATGCGGACCTTTGTAAAGCCTTCCTTCCTGATACGCTCGATTATCTTTTCGTGCTCGCCTTTGCGCATGCGAACCACAGGCGCCATTACGGTAAGTCTGGTGCCCTCGCCGAGTGCCATCATGCTGTCAACTATCTGATCCACGCTCAGGCTGCGGATTTCCTGCCCGCACACCGGACAGTGCGGAATACCGATCCTTGCATAAAGCAGACGGAAATAGTCGTGAATCTCCGTAACCGTGGCAACCGTGGATCTGGGGTTTTTGGATGTGGTCTTCTGGTCTATGGATATGGCCGGAGACAGTCCCTCTATTTCCTCTACATTCGGTTTTTCCATTCTGCCGAGGAACTGACGGGCATAGCTCGAAAGGCTTTCCATATATCTGCGCTGGCCCTCCGCATATATAGTATCAAATGCAAGAGATGATTTCCCCGAGCCCGACAGTCCTGTTATAACGACCAGCTTGTCTCTGGGAATCTCCAAATTAACATTTTTCAGATTGTGCTCCTTCGCACCTTTAATTACTATTTTTTCGTTCATTTTGATTTTGGTAATAAATTTACAATGTAATGCTTTGTTGATATTTCAACGTTTCTTTTGGTTTTATTTATTCGCAAATTGTAAGTATTGTATTTTATTATTCTATTTACAATCTTGCTCTGCACTCGAAAACTATATCACGCAGCTGCGCAGCTCTTTCGAACTGAAGGTCCTGTGCACACTGCCGCATCTCCGCCTCGAGTTTTTTGATGTACTCTTTTAATTCCTTTTTTGTCAGCTCGAGTGGGCTCTTTCCCTCGTAGTAGTCCATCTCTGCCTCGACTTCCTTTGTCGCCTCTATTACATCTCTGACAGACTTTCTGATTGTTTCCGGAATTATACCGTTTTCGTCATTGTAAGCCTGCTGGATCATGCGGCGCCTGTCGGTCTCGTCAATAGCGGTTTTCATCGCACGACTGATTCCGTCGGCATACATGATTACCCTGCCGTCGGCATTTCGCGCGGCACGGCCTATCGTCTGAATCAGTGAGGTCTCGGTACGCAGGAAGCCCTCCTTGTCGGCGTCGAGTATCGCAACCAGCTCGACCTCCGGTATATCCAGCCCCTCTCTGAGCAGGTTAATGCCCACCAGCACGTCGAATTTGTCCAGTCGCATATCTCTGATAATCTCCATTCTCTCGAGAGTATCTATATCCGAGTGGAGATACTTTACTCTGATGCCTGCACCCTTTAGGTAGTCTGTCAGGCTTTCGGACATCTTTTTCGTAAGCGTGGTAACCAGAATCTTTCCGCCATGCTCTGTAATGGCGTTTATTTCGCCAATCAGGTCATCTATCTGCCCATCGGTAGGTCTGACATCTATAGCAGGATCAAGCAGCCCCGTAGGTCTTATAATCTGCTCTGCGGTGATGCCGCCACTCTGCTCTCTTTCCCAGTTTGCCGGGGTCGCACTAACATAGATTGCCTGTGGCACTATACTGTTAAACTCGTCAAAGGTCAGCGGCCTGTTGTCGAGAGCGCTGGGGAGCCTGAACCCGTAATCAACCAGACTCGATTTGCGCGAGCGGTCACCCGCATACATCGCATGAAGCTGTGGCAGCATCACATGCGACTCGTCTATCATAACCAGAAAATCATCCTTTGGAAAGTAGTCAATAAGCGTATAAGGTCTGGTTCCCGGTGGCAGGTTGTTCAAATGCCGGGAATAGTTTTCTATGCCCTTGCAGCGTCCAACTTCGCGCAGCATCTCAAGATCGTAATGCGTGCGCTGTTCGAGTCTCTGCGCTTCGAGCAGCTTTCCGCGGTCGCGGAACCACTGAAGCCTTTCCTCGAGCTCCTGCTCAATGCCCGTCAGTGCCAGCGCCATCTTTTCGGGACTGGTGACATAGTGGCTAGCAGGATAAATGGCCACATGGTTTCTGATTCCAAGTATTTCACCCGTAACCGGATTCATTTCCTTTATCGATTCGACTTCATCGCCAAACAGCTCGACTCTGACAGCCACATCGCTTCCGGCAGGAAAAATGTCTATTGTATCCCCTCGAACGCGGAATGTGCCGCGCTCGAAAGCGAGGTCATTTCTTTCATACTGGATGTCCACAAGTTTTCGCAGCATTTCGTGGCGGTCCTTTACCATGCCGGGTCTGAGGGACAGCATCTGATTTTCATAGTCAAAAGGACTGCCGAGACCATATATACAGGACACCGAAGCTACGATTATGACATCGCGCCTCTCTGCAAGAGCCGCCGTCGCCGAGTGGCGCAGCTTTTCGATTTCGGCATTGATATCCGAATCCTTTTCGATGTATGTATCTGTACTCGGAACATAGGCCTCAGGCTGGTAATAGTCATAGTAGCTGACAAAGTATTCAACAGCATTTTCAGGGAAGAATTCCTTGAATTCGCCGT
>DGGP01000039.1 GCA_002392265.1 Firmicutes bacterium UBA3871
GGTGTTTTTAATTCATGGGAAACATTAGCCGTAAACTCCTGGCGAATCAGTGCAGTCTTCTCAATCTGTTCTCTATCCCTTTTAATCTCAGCCTGCTGGGACGAGATTCGCCGTAAAAGCGGCTCAACCTCTTTGTATTCCTCCCTGTCATAATAATCCTCCGGATGATCGGGATCTATAGCGTTAATCGGCTTTACTATTGCCTTTGAAACCTTTGAAGCAATAAAAAACGAAAAAGCGAGTGCAATTAATATAACTATGCATATTGGCTGCGCAAATCCTATGAAAAGCGTCCAAATTGCCATCTGTGCAATTGATAGTCTCACAACGGTTCCGTCCGAAAGAGACTTTGCGGCATAAAGCTGCTTTATTGCAAGAGAGCTTGAATACCTCGCTGATTCGCCGTATCCTTCTTCAATTGCCTGTTTTACTTCTTCTCTTTCGAGGTGATTTTCCATCATCGCTTTATCAGCCTCGTTATCGTAGAGCACGCTGCCATCGGCAGCGATCCACGTTATTCTATAATCTTCCGCAGGCAGAGTATTAAAAAAAGCTTCTCCCGAAAGCTCGGCACCCTGTGCCGCAAGTTCTGTTTCATTCTTTAGCTGGCTTTTTTGTAGATGCGTAAAATAGCTGTAGGAAAAGCACATAATAAAAAGTAAGGAGGCCAGAAAAACAGTAATTGCAACTATCCAAATTGAATTGAAAATCTTACTGCTCATCCTTTGCCTCCATTTTATAACCGACGCCGCGAACGGTCTGAATCATCTTGCCTGCTTCGGCTAGCTTGGTTCTAAGCGTTCCTATGTGAACGTCAATAGTTCTTGTTTCTCCGATATAATCCATTCCCCAGACATTCGAAAGAAGAATATCTCTTGTAAATACCTGCCCCGGGCTTTCCATAAATACCTGCATCAGCCTGTATTCCTTTAATGTCAGAGGCACTGTTTTGCCTCCGACAGACACAGAATGCTTACTTTCATCAAGTGTTATTCCATTGTAAGTGTAAATCTTGTTCTGCTTTGGATTCGTACGCCTGAGAACGGCTTTGATTCGGGAAACCATTTCCATCATTCCAAAAGGTTTCGAAAGATAATCATCCGCACCGTTATCTAATGCAATAACTGTATCGTATTCACTGTCCTTTGCTGTCGCCATAACTACAGGAATATCTGCAATGTCCCGGTTTGACCTGATCTTTTTAAGTATCGTAAGTCCGTCTTCTCCGGGCAGCATTACATCGAGAATAATCAGCTCCGGCCTTTTTTCCTGCATGGCAGCCCAAAACCCTTTGTCATCCTCAAAGCCCTGAGCCTCAAAGCCTGAAGCTTTAAGAGTATAAACCATTAAATCTCTTATTGAACTGTTGTCCTCGACGCAATAAATCACTCCTTATCCTCCTGATAGAAATATTATAAAGCGTTAATGTAAAAGAGATAATCACACTATTGTAAAATCTCAGTAAAACTTTTTTATTCGAATGAAATAATCTGCTTTTCCGCATCAACATTTGCGTTTACCCCAAACGGCATTATGCAGTGCGGGGTTGCGTGGCCGATGTTGATGTTGTAAAGGATTGGGAGCTTTGAATTTCCTATTGTCTTTATAAGGACATCTTTGTACTCGTTGTAATATGTCTCGTCCATAGGCTTTCCTACAAGCACTCCCGATATAACATCGAATACACCAGCATTTTTCAGATACAAAAGCGCCTTTTCGTATTTTTCGGGGGATGGTTTTTCCTCACTCGACTCAAGAAGAAGTATTCTGCCCTCCCAGTCGGTGAGTTTTGGGAAAAGGCCGTACTTTTCGCAAAGGCCCGGCATGTCCGCGTAGCGCTCGCCATTAAAGATATCGTAAATCGAGTCTATGCAGCCGCCTAAGATTTTACCTGAAAACTGCAGTGCCCCCTGCAGGAGCTCGAAGCCCTGATTTTCATGGCTTGCGCAGTCAACGCCCAGCTGACTTACGCTAAAGTCTGTGCGGCCGTCATACCAGATGTCGCTTGGACGGATTTCGGCAATCGTGCCGGTTTTAATCAGCTCTTCAAAGTACTTTCTCGTATAAGGCATTATGTCGCTGCCCAGCTCGCAGATATCGGCGAGAAAGCTCTGGCCGTAGAATGTCTTCACGCCGGCACTATGGAGCATGAAATGATTAATCGTGGTGTCGGAGTAGCCGAGGAATATCTTGTTTTTGCCCTGCACGGCCTTTTTTAGCTCGTCGTTTGCAAAGAGGTACGGCAGGAGCCTGTATGTGTCATCGCCGCCGATTGCGCAAAGTATCATGTCGACCTCTGGGTTTTCAAAGGCAGCGATGAGGTCCTTTGCCCGCTCTTCCGGATGCTTTTCTATATATTCAAGGCCTTTGAGCGCATTCTCCGAGAATCTGACCGAAAGCCCCATCTTTTCAAGACGCTCTGTTCCTAATTTAAGCTCGTGCGCCAGGAAATCCTCGCCGAGCACACCTCTCGAAAGGCTCACTATTTCAACTGTTTTTACCACTTCGAAACTCCTCTGATTAAAACGCATTTTTCATGACGACAGTTTTCAGGTAATCATTAAATCTCTGATATTCCGCCGGGTCCAGCTTTTGCGGCGAGCTCATTACAACAAGCCTGTGCCCTTCACATGCCCGGTGATAGGTCGGATGCACATGGGAATAAGGATTTTCCTCAAAGCCGCACCTCTTGTAAAACTCTCTCCGCCGCTTTGAAATGTCGTCCTCCGGCGGATCTATTTCGAGAATCAGCGGATTTTTCCCATATGAGCTAAGTATCCTCTGCCCATACCTTTTATTACGCATTTCAGGCCTGATGCAGAAATGCTCGATATAATAAAATCCACCTATGTCCCAGTAGAGAATCTCGCCTATGAAAGTTTCTCCGTCAAAGACAGCATCAAAATGATAGTCGGGATTTCCCATTATTTCCGCCTGCGATGCAGCCTCGCGCTGCTCATGATACGGAAAGCTATTTTTATAAAGCTCTGTTGCCTCTCTGTAAAGAGGATGCTCCGCCGTAATTAACCGCTTAGTTTGTAATTTTGTGGTGCCTGATATTTTCATATCCGTGTATGTTATTAAAAATATTTCACATAAAAAACATTACTTTAATTTTACCTAATGTTCTATGATTTTGCACATATTATATTCATCAACAAATTCTCCGTTAACTCGCATAGACTTCGACTTCAAGCCTTCTACAACAAAACCATTTTTTTCGTATAGGTTCTTTGCTGCAATATTAGGACATTCTACGGTAAGTTCTAGACGTACTATACCATTTGACCTTGCCCATTCCTCAAGCTGCTTGAAGAATCTTGTCCCTATCCCTTGCCTGCGATAAGCTTCACGTATTCCTGTAACAATATAAGCTGTGTGCTGTACACGATTTAATTTCCCACGTTCTGCGCCAAGAAACCCCACAATCTCCCCACTGTCATTTTCTGCAACAAGCATCAAATCTGTTCCCGATGATGCTTCTTCCAGATATGACTTTAATCGATCCGAATTTGGACTCACTTTTTGACGCTCCCCAGGTTCGTACATCATATAATCTGTTTCTTCATCAAGTCGACAAAGCATTTCATATAGCTTTTCGGCATCTGTTAAATTCGCTTCTCTGATAATCATGTACTCCTCTTTTCTTTAAAACAATTGCAACTCCTTCTTATTTACAATCTCCCAATCCCTGTTTTCGCACCAGTAGACGGTGCGAGCGGCCACATCAAAGACCATTGATACGACCGTCGGGCAGACTGTCTGAGAGACTTCCTTCAGCACCTCAAAGCAATCTGCTACGTCGAAATCATCGCCTGCCGATGTAAGCAGTGAGGTAGCCTTTCTGTACCGGTCCATGCCCATCCACGGATGATGAGGCTTCTCGCCCTTAAGTGGCGAAAAGTTGGTGAG
>DGGP01000121.1 GCA_002392265.1 Firmicutes bacterium UBA3871
CGATGCCGTCGTCGCCGCCGAGAGTGGTGTCTTCGGCGTAGAGCCAGTCTCCGTCAATTGCGAGCTTCAGTGCTTCCTTGGTCATGTCAATGTTCTTGCCTGGCACTACCGTGCAAACCATGTCCATGTGGCCCTGAAGGATTACGGGCGCCGCCTTTTCATAGCCTGCGGAAGCCGGCACATAGATGATGACGTTGCCGAGCTCGTCCTGAATGTATTTGAGACCTTTATCCCCGGCAAAGCCCGCCAGGTAGTCGCTTATTTCCTTTGTATTGTAGGAACCGTGAGGAATCTTGCTGATTTCCTCGAAATAGTGAAATACTCGCTTTGGTTCGAATTCGCCGATATTTTTCATGAAAAGCCCTCCCTTTCTTCTGTGTAAGTAAATCTACATAGATTATACCACGGTTTTTCCGTGAGTATTTAATCGTTTTTGCCATTTATTATCCAAATAGTCCAAAAAACTTGATATTCTTTCGTTTATACAATACAATGAGACTGTTATTTTTACTTTTTTATTTGAAAGGAGTTAATGAGAACATGGACGAAAAAAAGAAAAAGTTTTCATTCCCATCAGCCTACACGGTGCTCTTCATCGTAATGATCATCGCGGCTATCCTCACTTATGCCATTCCGGCCGGTGAGTATTCAAAGCTGACCTACGACGATAGTGCAGATGTATTTGTAATCACAGCACCTGACGGCACAGAAACAGAAATGGAGGCAACTCAGGCCACACTTGATGAACTCAATGTAAAGGCCGAGCTCGAAAGCTTCAAAAACGGAAACATCTACAAGCCTATGGCTGTGTCCGGCACTTACGTGGAACAGGAGCAGAACGGACAGGGAGTATTTGACTTCCTTCTCTCCATTCCTAACGGTGTTTACGACTGCGTAGACATTATTTTCTTTATATTTATGATTGGTGGTACCGTTGGAATCGTCAACTATCTGGGCGTTTTCAACTCCGGTATATCCGAGCTCGCACGTGTTTCCCACGGCAAGGAACAGATTATCATTGCGGTTGTTTGCTTCCTCATCGCACTCGGCGGTACAACCTTCGGTATGTGCGAGGAAACAATCGCATTCTATCCGATTCTCATTCCTATCTTCTTAAAGACAGGATATGATGCAATGACAGGCGTTGGCGCTATCTGGTGCGGTTCCGCTATCGGCTGCATGTTCTCAACCGTTAACCCATTCTCAGCGGTAATCGGTTCATATGCAGCAGGTATCAACTTTAACCAGGGCCTTATCTTCCGTCTTATCGGTCTTATCGCCGGCGTTGTAATCGCACTCATCTTTATCTTCCGCTATGCGGCAAAGGTAAAGGCAGACCCTACAAAGGGTATCAACTACGAAAACCACGAATGGACTCTCGAACGCTTCGGCATGCCTGAGGAAGTAAAAAAGATGACAGGTCGCGACAAGTTCATCCTCCTGCTGTTCTTCCTCACATTCGTAATCATGGTTTACGGTGTTGCAAAGCTCGACTGGTGGTTCGGTGAGATGGCTGCACTGTTCCTCGTATCAGGTATCGTTATCGGTATCATCGGCGGCATGAACGAAAAGACAATCGGAACAGAATTTATCAAGGGTGCATCCGACCTGGTTGGCGTAGCTCTCGTTTGCGGTCTCGCACGTGCTGCTAACATGCTGCTCACAAGCGGTAAGGTTTCCGACACTCTCCTGTACACAATGTCAGGCTGGGTAGAAGGCATGAACCCTATTCTGTTCATAATCACTATGATGCTTATCTTCGTAATCCTCGGATTCTTCGTAGCATCAACTTCAGGACTTGCAATTCTCTCCATTCCTATCATGGCACCTCTTGCAGATGCTGTAGGTCTCCCGAGAGAACTGATCATCTCCGCATTCCTCTACGGACAGGGCCTGATTAACCTGATCACACCGACTAACATAATTCTGCCGGTACTGTCCATGACAAACATTTCGTACGACAAGTACCTCAAGTGGGTAGCACCACTCTTCTGCGCACTGGCAGCTCTCGGCATCGTAATGCTGATTCTGGAACTGCAGTTCTGCTAGTTTGGCGGTAGCATTGAACCCCCCGATGGCAATTGATGCCCTCGGGGGGTTAGTATTATCTGCCACATATAATGGTGATTTCTAAATAAATATGATATAATAAGGGGTAAGTAATTTGTTTCCTTCGGTACGAGATAAACCGAAAGACGAAAGGAGTACACATGCAAAATACAGGCATGGTCCGCATATCTGCCGCTACACCGGCGGTGAGACCCGGGGACGTGAATTTCAACAAGTCGGAGATATTAAAGCTCATAAACGAGGCTGAGAGCAGGCACTGCGGGTTTATCCTGCTGCCGGAGCTCGCCATCACGGGATATTCCATAGGTGATTTGCTTCATCAGGATTTCCTCTACGATGCACAAATAGACGCGCTCTTTGATATAGCGGATGCCACAAAGGATATGAAAATCTGCATCATACTCGGCTGCTACATCAGAGTCAGATCATTTTTATTTAATTGCGCCGCAGTTATTCAGAAAGGCTCCGTTCAGGGCATAGTTCCTAAAACAATGCTGCCAAATCAGGCAGAGTTTACCGAAATGCGCTGGTTCGACCAGGGCAGTGCCAACCTCCCTGAAGAAAAGCAAGTTTACCTGAACGGTCAATACATATGGTTCGGCAACATCGTTTTTACCGATGAAGAAAATGACCTTTCCTTTGGAGTCGAAATCTGCCGTGACATCTGGACTGCAATGAGCCCAAGCTCCTACCTTTCCGTCGCAGGTGCACACATCATCTTTACACCGAGTGCAAGCACCGAAACCGCAGGCAAGGCCTCGCAGCGCAAATATGCACTTTCCGCAATGTCACAGAAAAACAGCTGCGGCTATGTCTATGCTTCCTGCGGAGTTGGTGAGTCCACCTCAGAAGCCGTTTTTGCCGGCCACAGACTGATTATCGAGAGCGGCACAATCATCGCCGAAAGCAAGCGCTTTGAGCGCAATTCCGACGCAACCTACAGCGAAATCGATATCGAAAGACTTCGCTTTGAACGCATAAGAAACCGCAACATACAGGCTTGTAACGAAGAATATCTCGGAGCCTATGATTATATCAGAATCGCCATTCCAAAGATCCGCATGGTCGGCTTTGACGAAAAGCCGGTTCGCAAATATCCGCCTAACCCTTGGATTTTGGCATGCACGCCTGCAGCAGACGATTACTGCGCCGATGTATTCAGCATCCAGGCATCCGCACTGGCACGTCGTATGGAGCACATCGGTACAAAGAAAACTGTCATCGGTGTTTCAGGCGGCCTCGATTCCACAATGGCACTGATGGTAATCTGCGAAGCACACAAGCTCCTCGGACTGCCTATGGAGAATGTCATCGCGATAACGCTTCCGGGCTTTGGCACATCAGATCACACTCACGACAATGCAGTTACAATGATGAAAGAGCTCGGCGTAACGATGCGTGAAATCAGCATAAAGGACGCTGTTTTGCAGCACTTTAAGGATATCGGGCACGATCCGGAGAACCGCGATCTGACATACGAAAACGCTCA
>DGGP01000043.1 GCA_002392265.1 Firmicutes bacterium UBA3871
CCGTCCAGTTTTCGTACACATCGGCATCGAGAGCTGCCGCTGCGAGCGCTCCGGTTATGTCACTGCCGCCTCTGGCGAGAACTTTGATGGTCCCGTCGGGCATTGCGCCGTAAAATCCCGGGATAACAACTCTTCTGTCCGCTGCAAGCCTCTTTAATGTTTCGTAGCTTTTCTCCTGATCGATACTACCGTCAAATTTGAACTTCAGCCAGAGGCTGGAATCCAAAAAGTCATAGCCGAGCAGGTCTGCCATAAGTCTTGCGGCAAGGTATTCACCGCGGCTTACCAGCTCATCCTGGCTGATGCCGGATTTCATTTTTGCTTCGATTTCATCGAGCACGTCCTCGATATCCGTCTTTAAACCGAGGTCCATTTTGATTTCAATGTATCTTTGACGAATAATGTCATAGATTGAATCGTATTCAACTCCGTACTTTATGTGCGCATAGCAAAGGTAAAGCAGATCGGTTATCTTGTGATCGTCGCTGCTGCGCTTTCCGGCTGCGGAAACCACCACTACTCTGCGTGAGCTGTCCGATTCGATGATGTTTTTCACTTTTGTGAGCTGGGCGGCATCCGCCATGGATGAACCGCCGAATTTTACTACCTTCAGCATATTATATCTCCGTTCCTGTATATTTTATGGCGCAGGATATACGCAATCCTCTTCATTCAGGAAGTCAGGATCGATTGCGTACAGCTTTGCCTCGCGCTTTCTGAAGAAATCGTCGGCAGGCTTCGCGAACATTGCCTTTGTCAGCACGTCTTCCTCGCTTGTGATATAACGCGCGCCTTCCTTTCTGATCTTTGGAAGCTCCGGCTCGAGGAGGTCTGCAGGTCTGCAGGTAATCTGCTCCTCGTCCCCGATAATCTTTTTTATAATTTCAGGCTTTATAGGAATTGTTGTGCGGCCGTATTTTCCGCGTACAAGATCCTTTGCCTCGTTAGGTACCATCTTGTATCTCTCGCCCGTTACTACATTGAGAACAGCCTGTGTTCCCACAATCTGACTCGACGGTGTAACCAGCGGAGGGTAACCGAAGTCCTCTCTTACTCTCGGAACCTCAGCGAGAACTTCATCAAATTTATCCATCGCATTAGCCTGCTTCAGCTGGCTGACAAGGTTTGAGAGCATACCGCCCGGCACCTGATAGAGAAGTGTCTTTATATCTACGCCCATCAGCTTTGGATCGATGAGCCCTTCTTTTATGTACTTTTCTCTGATCGGTCTGAAGTGCAGTGCCACTTTGTTTAGCAGCTCGAGGTCAAGTCCTGTGTCGCGCTCGGTGCCTGCAAATGCTGCAACCAGCGGCTCTGTCGGTGGCTGGCTTGTCCCTTCGGCAAACGGTGAAATGGCGGTGTCTATGATGTCTACGCCTGCTTCTGCGGCCTTGAGGTAGGTCAGGCTGCCCAGCCCGCTTGTTGCATGTGTGTGCAGCTCGATAGGGATGTCGATTTCGGCCTTCAGCGCCTTTATCAGGTCGTATGTCGTATAAGGGTCGCAAAGCCCTGCCATGTCCTTGATGCAGATTGAATCCGCACCCATCTGGACGATTTCCTTTGCAAGCTTTATAAAGGTTTCGTTTGTATGTACCGGGCTCTTTGTGTAGGATATTGTGCCCTGCGCATGCCCGCCGTATTTCTTGCAGGCCTTTATGCTGGCTTCGAGGTTCCTGGTGTCGTTTAATGCATCGAAAATTCTAATGATGTCTATGCCGCCTTCAATTGCCTTTGCAACGAATTCGTCTACCACGTCATCGGCATAGTGCTTGTAGCCGAGGAGATTTTGCCCGCGGAGAAGCATCTGAAGCTTTGTGTGTTTTACCCGCTTTCTGATTTCTCTGAGCCTTTCCCAAGGGTCTTCGTCCAAAAATCGGATACATGCGTCATATGTCGCGCCGCCCCACATCTCGAGTGCGTTATATCCTACCTGATCCATTACTTCCAAAATCGGCAGCATTTCGTCTGTTCTCATCCTGGTAGCCATCAAACTCTGATGTCCGTCTCTAAGTACTGTTTCGGTAATTCTGAGTTTCTCCATGTGCGTACCTCACTTTCATTAATTATTATTCTACATACCTGTTTATTTCTATTTCATTAAAGCTGCCAGTGCGGCCTCATCAAAATCTGTCTCGGTTAGATTCATTCCGTCTTCGTCAAACGGGTTAAGCAATAGCCGCGCATTTTCGTCAACAAGTGCTACGCCTGCGCCGGCCGATTCGGGATGCGACGCCGGCGAGATAAATCCAATCTTTCCCACGCCTATAGGGTATTTAAAGAACTCGATTTCACCTGCCTGTAGCGTTTCGTCTTCCTTTAACGTGGTGCGAAGAGCCGGCATCTTTGCCCTGATTGCGTCCTCGGTTACCGATTTAAAGCCGCAGCCTTCGCCTCCCACAAGCTCCCTGAATATGATGCTGTATTTATGCTGGAAGGTGAGCTGAAGGAAATCCATAAGCTCTGTGTCGTTTATCCCCTCGAAGATGTGAACATCGAGAGTTACCGGTGAAAGCCCGGCATCCACGCAAGCGTTAATTCCCGGAATAATTTCGTCTATTTCGCCGCCTTCGACAAGCTTGCTGTAAGCCGTGTATTTGAGCGTATCGAGCTGAATGTGCACTGAATCCGCACCGGCCTCTTTCATTATCGGCGCAAGCTCTGTCAGTCCGCTGCCGTTAGTAGCAAAAGCCAGCTTTTCCACGCCTTCCGTGGCCTTTATCTTTTGTGTCAGCTTTGCTATGCCTTCGCGCTGAAGTGTGTCGTCTCCGATTAGCGTAAATCTGTGTATTCCGGCGCTTACAGCCGCGCGCACGATTGCGAGAAGCTGTTCATCCGTAAGCTTTTCCGAAGCGGTGTTTGTTTCGGGGCGGTATTTGTATTTTATCGTGTGCTCTCCGCCCACATAAAGCTGCAATTCTATTATGTCATTACCTGATTTGTCCTTCATAGAAAAACCTTCCTTTGTATTTTACTATTAAATTTCATTGTACCTTATTTAGAGTATTCAGTCAACTCAAAATGGGGGCAAGGCTAATTTGGGGACAGGCACCAAATTGGAAAAAAGGCTAATTTGGGGACAGGCACCAAATTGGAAGTGCAAATTAGAAGCGGTCGCTGTAGTTTATGAGGCTGCGCAGGTGGCCGCCGCTGACCTTTGGCTTTGCCTTGTCTGCCTGCTCACGGGGCTTCTCATAATACAGGATAGCCGCATTTATTTCACCGCCCGCGGTGTCGAGCACCGCGTACGAGCCGCTGCTTCCATCTGACGGGTAGGTCAGACTGCCCGGGTTCAGAAGTATTATTCCTCCTTCTGTGTCATACACAGGCACGTGGGTGTGCCCGAACAGCGCAGCCTCGCAGTCAAGCTCCTGAGCGCGGTAAATCAGATTCATGTAATTCAGCTTTACCCGCTGGGCGTGTCCATGTGTCAGAAATATACGCCCAGCCTCTGTATCCAGAACCTTGAAGTCGCCGCCGTAGTCGCCGTCGCAGTTTCCTAAGACCCCTATAACCTCGCAGCCGAGTTCTTCCTCTATCCTTTCAGCATCCCTTGCGTAGTCTCCGAGGTGGATTATTCCACCGTAGGCGGCTTTACCACCCGCAGCCCTATATATGTCGAGAACCTTTTTAATATCTCCGTGAGTGTCGCTTACTACTAAATATTTCATTTCATTCCTCCAACGCCTACATTATACCATTTTTCCAATCTGGGGACAGACCCCAAAGTGGAATTTTTTCCATTTTGGGGACAGGTCCCCTCTTGACATATTCATCTATATCTAGTATTATTCTTTTGGGTAAAAAACATCTTTAAGTTGGTACAGAGATGCCGACAAGATTGCATATGCCGTAGCGAAGCGTAATCTTCGTGTGTCAACATGCTTGCAAATCTTGTCGAGAGGCAGGATTTTTTTATTGCCCAAGGGAGGTTAACGATGTTAAAACTGAAATCAAAGGTAATGCATGAAGACGAAATCGAAAGAGCATTAAAAAGAATGGCTCATCAGATTACGGAGAAAAACGAAGGCTGTGACAATGTAGTTCTGCTGGGTATCAAGTCAAGAGGCGTGCCGCTGGCCGAAAAGCTGGCAGCATACATCAAACTATTCGAGGGCGTAGACATACCGGTCGGAAAGCTTGACATCACTAGGCACAGAGATGACCTTACCGAATCCGAAAAACCTGAGTTTCACGGCTCAGAGATAAACTTCGAGGTTACGGGCAAGGATGTAATTCTGGTCGATGATGTTATCTACACCGGTCGCACGGTCAGGGCGGCGATGGATGCCGTTACCGAGTTCGGAAGAGCCGGTACCATTCAGCTCTGCGTCCTGATAGACAGGGGCTTTAGGGAGCTTCCTATCAGACCCGACTATGTGGGAAAGAACATTCCTACATCGCGTAGAGAAAAGGTTGTTGTAAAGCTTGCGGAATGCGATGACGAAACCGGCGTAACTATTTATGAAGAAGAATAGTTTTTTATCATCAAACTCAGGTCAATAAAAAAGGAGAACAAAAATGAGTAAAGAAAGAAGAATTATTCAAGTTCAGGAAAGAGTGCCTATCGCGCAAGGCATACCTCTTTCGATTCAGCACACATTCGCTATGTTCAGCGCATCAGTGCTCGTACCTTGGCTCTTTGGCATAAACGCTTCCATCGTACTGCTGATGAACGGTATCGGCACACTTATATTTATCGCAATCACAAAGGGCAAGGCTCCTGCATATTTAGGCTCCAGCTTTGCATTCCTTTCACCTACATTCATTCTGCTCGCCGACCCGAACTACGGCTATCAATACGCACTGGGCGGCTTTGTGGTAACCGGCGCAATCTTCTGCACGGTGGCAATCATAATTAAGTTTGCCGGCACGCACTGGATTGACATAGTTCTTCCGCCTGCAGCAATGGGCCCGGTTGTAGCTCTCATCGGCCTCGAACTTGCAAAGACAGCAGCTTCGAACGGCGGTCTGATTCTTTCCGACACCTACACCGAAATTAATCCAAAGTTCGTTTTGGTATTCATAATCACACTGCTCATGGCAGTAGCAGGCCAGGTAATCTTCAGAGGCTTTGCATCAGCTATCGCAATTCTGATAGCAATCTGCACAGGCTATGTAATCGCACTCTTCATGGGACTGGTAGATTTCACACCTGTTGCGGAAGCAAAGATTTTCGGAATCCCGAACTTCCTCTTCCCTAAGTTCGACTTAACTGCAATCTTAATCATAATTCCGGCATCACTTACAGTAATCTCCGAGCACATCGGCCACCAGGTAGTAACCTCCGAAATCGTTGGCAAGGACCTTCTTAAGGACCCGGGTCTTCACAGATCTCTCCTGTCTGACGGCGTATCCACAATGCTTTCAGGCTTCTGCGGATCCGTCCCTACCACAACCTACGGCGAGAACATCGGTGTTATGGCAGTAACAAAGGTCTACAGTGTATGGGTAATCGGCGGCGCTGCAGTATTCAGCATCCTGCTTGCATTCTTCGCACCTGCTTCGGCACTGATTAACTCAATCCCGGCTCCTGTAATGGGCGGTATCTCATTCCTGCTCTACGGTATGATCGGAGCATCCGGTATCAGATTAATCGTTGACAAAAAAGTAAACTATGCAAAGGCAAGAAACCTCGCAATGACTTCAATCGTATTCGTTACAGGTCTCTCCGGAGCATACATCCAGATCGGTGATGTACAGCTGACAGGTATGTGCCTTGCAACCATCGTAGGCATGGCCCTCGGACTCACATTCTACATCCTCGACAAGCTCAAGGTTACAAACGACAGAGACGAAGCTGATTCTCTTCAGTAGTATCGCCTCCATCGGCACAAATAAAAAAGCCTTTCGACAGAAATGCCGAAGGGCTTTATTTTTTATACTTTAGTTTCCTAAAAATTATATTCAAACAGAACTACATCGGTGAACTCGCTGCTGCCTGCCTTGTGACGGCAGCTTGTATACTTGCCCGCAAAGCGGAAGCCGCCTTTGAGCAGCGCTATCTGCCAGCTGACATTATCCACCTCAGCATAAGCCTCGAGCCGTGTAAGCCCATGTACTGACTTCGCAATTTCGACAATCTTGTCCACACATTCATCTCTTACTGCGTTGCGGTCGTAGCCGTCGCCTATTACCAGCACCAGAGTTGCACTGTGACGGTCTCTGCGCGAAACATCGTCGAGAGTAAGCCTGCCTGCGACATTTCCCTCATCATCAAGAATCAGATAGCTGTAAAACTTGTCTCTTTTCTGATCCTCAAGAGCCTTTGCCTGATACTCGATATATCTGTTGTACTGATAATAGACCTGGTCTCTGTATATTCCCTGATCGCTGAAAAATTTTTTATTCGCTCTTTCAAACTCAAAAATTCTCAGAGTATCAGCATCGTTTACCAATTGAAGCTTCATAATAGCAACTCCCTTCTTTAGAAATATCCGTTGAAAGCCTTGTAGTTTTCCTTGAGGAGATTCGGAGTATCAAGCCCGTAAGGGCATTTCTTTGCGCAGCTACCGCAGCCTGTGCACTTTTCGATTTTGTGCATTTCCTCTTTCCAGAAATCCGTCGTGTATTCGGCAATCGGTGCTCTTTGCAGGAACAGCGCCATACGTGCACAGTCCTTTATCAGAATTCCCTGCGGACATGGCATGCAATAGCCGCAGCCTCTGCAGAAATCCGTCGCCAGAGCCTTTCTGTCAGCATCTATCACAGCCTGAAGTTCAGGCGTCATCATCTGCTGAAAATCATCGGTGTTGCATGAAAGGAACTCTTCAAGCTCGGACTGCCTCTGGATGCCCCAGATTGGCAGAGCATTCGGGAACTGAGCAAGATATGCATAAGCTGCGCGGCCGCTCTTTATCAGTCCTCCTGCCATACCCTTCATGCACATAAATCCCATGCCGGCTCTTTCGGAAGCTCTGACAAGCTCCACCTCTTCGGCAGATGCTATATAAGAGAACGGAAACTGCAAGGTCTCGTAGATGCCGCTTTCGATTGCTTCCTTTGCCACATGCATGCGGTGGTTCGTGATGCCTATGTGGCGCACCTTTCCCGCACTTACTGCGTCAGTCATGGCCTTCCACAGTCCGTCTTCGCCGTCCGGCTTTGGACAGAACGGTGGGTTGTGGAACTGCATAATGTCGACATAGTCGGTCTGAAGCTCTGAAAGTGAGCCGTCCAGCTGCTTTGTAAATTCTTCGCCGGTGAGCGCCATCGACTTTGTGGAAATGTAAAGCTCTTCCCTGATGCCCTTAAAGGCCTTGCCGATTTTGTGCTCGGAATCGGTATAGAATCTGGCAGTATCGAAAAAGTTTATGCCTGCTTCGAAGGCCTGCCTGAGCAGCTTTACGGCATCGTCCTCCGCAAGTCTTTGAATCGGCAGCGCGCCAAAGCCGTTTTTGTTAACTGTAATGCCTGTGCGGCCAAGAGTAACTGTCTTCATTTTGCACTCCTTCATTCTATTTCAAGCTCTACCGGACAATGATCCGACCCGTAAATCTCCGTATGGATTTTCGCGTCTCTAAGGCGCGGTTTTAAGGCTTCAGAGGCGAGGAAATAGTCTATCCTCCACCCTGCGTTGCGCTCGCGTGCCTTAAATCGGTACGACCACCAGCTGTAGGTCACGGTATCGGGATAAAACAACCTGAACGTATCAATCATCCCATCATCAAGGAGGGCTGAAAGCTTTCCCCTCTCCTCGTCGGTAAAGCCCGCATTGTGGTGATTTGCCGTCGGATTTTTGAGATCTATTTCTTTATGCGCGACATTTAAATCGCCGCAGTATATGACAGGCTTCTTTTTCTCGAGACTCTTTATATATCTGTGCCAGTCGTCCTCCCAGCGCATGCGGTAGTCGAGTCTTTTAAGCTCGTCCTGCGAGTTTGGCACATAGACCGTAATGAAATAGAAGTCCTCGTATTCGAGAGTGATTACTCTGCCCTCGTGATCGTGCTCGTCCACACCAATGCCGTAGGTTACCGACAGTGGCTCTTTCTTTGTAAAAATCGCCGTTCCGGAGTAACCCTTCTTTTCGGCATAGTTCCAGTACTGCCTGTAGCCCGGCAGGTCCATTTCTATCTGACCCTCCTGAAGCTTTGTTTCCTGAAGGCAGAATATATCCGCATCAAGCTCATTAAAGATATCCAGAAAGCCTTTGCCCATAACGGCGCGCAGGCCGTTTACATTCCAGGATATAAATTTCATCTTTGCACCTCTATTCCACAGTATCTATAATTCCTCCGCCGAGGACATTATCTCCGTCGTAGAAAACAACCGACTGCCCCGGAGTGATTGCTCTCTGCGGCTCGTCGAATATGCCCATAATCGTTTTTCCGCCGGTTACTTTAATGTCCGCAGGCTGCTCCTTTTTTCTGTATCTGGTCATCGCTTTGCAGCGCACTGTTTCGCCTGTTTTCGGTGCCCCCGCTACCCAGCATACATCTATCGCGGTGAAGGTCTTTTTAAAGACGCTGCTCTCCGGGCCGACAAAAACGGTGTTGGTCTTTACATCCTTGCCCGTCACGAAAATCGGTGCTTCCGCAGCAATCCCCAGGCCCTTCCTCTGGCCGATGGTGTAGCGGATTGCGCCCTTGTGGCAGCCTATACACTTGCCCTGCTCGTTCACTACCTCGCCCGGCTCGAAGCTCTTTCCCGTGTAACGCTCGATGAAGCTTACATAGTCGCCGTCCGGCACGAAGCATATGTCCTGGCTGTCAGGCTTGTCGGCATTTAGGAATCCCATCTCCTCGGCTATGCGCCGCACCTCGGGCTTGCTTAAGTCCCCGAGAGGGAAAAGTGTGTGTGAAAGCTGCTCACTCGAAAGCTGGTAAAGTACGTAGCTCTGGTCTTTGCCTGCGTCGAGACCCTTCAAAAGGCGGCAGCTGCCGTCCTCTCCCCGCACAATTCTCGCATAATGCCCGGTTGCGATGTAGTCGCATCCGAGGACCTTTGCCCTGTGGTATAAAAGGTCGAATTTCATATATCTATTGCAATCGATGCACGGATTCGGTGTGCGTCCGGTGAGGTACTCGCTCACAAATTTATCAATGACGCGTTCTCTGAAATTATCCTCGTAATTGAAAACATAGTAAGGCATATCCAAGCGATATGCAACACTCTTTGCGTCCTCAACATCCGAGAGAGAGCAGCAAGTATGCCCTTTAGGCACGTCTATATCCTCATTGTCGTACAGCTTCATCGTGCAGCCGATGCACTCGTAACCCTGTTTTTTCAATAAATATGCCGCAACCGAGGAGTCCACTCCGCCGCTCATTGCAACTAATACTTTCTCGCTCAATTATTATCTCCTAATCGTTTTTCTGTGCTGATATTACTACATTTTGCGCAATAAATCAACCAGCGGAGGAATTTCTGAAAGAATCCTCGCAATATCCTCTTCGGTGTTGTATTCGCCAAGCGAGAGCCTGAGGGCACCTCTTGCAAGTTCTTCAGATCTGCCTATTGCAAGCATGACATGCGACGGCTTGACCGACCCGGAGGCACAGGCACTGCCCGAAGAAGCGCATATCCCCTTCCCGCTTAGCAGCAGCACCAGCTCTTCGCCCGAAATGCCTTCGAAGCAGAAGCTTACAGTGCCCGGCAGTCTGTTTTGAGTGGCACCGTTTAGGAAGCTCCCCGGTATCTTTGAAAGCCCTGCGATAAGCTTTTCTGAAAGGTCTCGGACATTTGCCGCATTTTCGTCCATGGCCCCTGCGCTTTCCTTAAGCGCCGCTGCCATCCCTACTATGGCAGG